>JBIQML010000380.1:0-5215 GCA_044463405.1 Nakamurella lactea
GGCGGCGCGTCGCGGACCTCGCCACCCGCAGCGGGATGGCGATACCGCGGGACATCCGGCGGATCGTAGGTGCGAAGGTGGTGACGTCTCGCCTGTTGGTTGGGCAGCTTCGGCCCAGTCTCGGCTCGGGACGGGTTCGCCCTGATCAGATGGGTTGGCGGTGGGGGACGGCCCGCGGCGTTCCGGTGTGGACCTCGGTCCTGGACCCGGTGGTCCTGCTTGGTCCATCGGGTGCCGGCAAGGGCGTGTACGTGGTGATTCCACGTGTGCTAGATGCACCGGGTCCGGTGGTGGTGACGTCCACTCGCCCCGATGTTCTGTCAGCGACGATGACGCAACGCGCTGCGCACGGACCTATCGCTGTGATCGCTGCTGACGGGTCAACAGACTCGCTGCCTGAGACCGTGCAGTGGTCGCCGATCCGCGGTGCAGAGGTAGGGCGGGTGGCTGCAGCGCGGGCGCAGGTGCTCGCGGCTGGAACGTCGACAGGCGTGCAGGACGCCATCTTCTGGCAGGGCTGGAGCGAGAAGGTCATCAAGGCGGTCCTGCACGCGTCCGCGCTGGGCGGTAGGTCCATTGACGACCTGTGGCGCTGGTCCCAGACCGCTGCGGCTGCATCGATGGCGGTCCGGATCCTGGCCGAGGCCGAGCGGACCGGTGACGGACGCGTCGAGGCAGGCTGGGCCGACTCGCTCGCTCAGGTCGTCGACGGCGAGGAACGCTTCCGTGACAACGTCTGGGCCGGCGTCGGGCGTTCGCTGGCCGGGCTGGACTTGGCCGCGGTGCGGCGCCGGTTCGACCCGCCCGCCGGTGCCGGGTTCGACAGTCGCGCGCTTTTGGACGCTGGCGGAACGCTGTACCTGCTGGCTCAGGAAGACGACCCTGCATCCCGGCTGCTGCAGTGCCTAGTCGACGACATCACCCGGGTCGCCAAGGCACGCGCGGACCGGTCGGCGAACGGGCGGCTCGACCCGCCGCTGGCCCTGGTGCTGGATGAGATCGCAAACTTCGCTCCGATGCCGCGACTCCCGGTGTTCGTTTCCGCGTATGGAGGTTCGGGCATCGTGACGTTCGTCGTCATCCAGTCCCGCAAGCAGATGAACCGCACCTGGGGCAGCGCGGCGGCGGAGGCCATCTGGGACGCCGCCACCATCAAGGGAATCCTCGGAGGCATCACCTCCGCCGAGGATCTACGCGACTTCGCGGCCGTGGCCGGCGATCGAGAGGAGGTCACGTGGCAGTCGGCCACTGGCCGCGAACCTACCGGCCGCGCGCGCGCAGCTGGTCCGAGCAGGTCCGGATCCGGCCGGTCCTGGAGACCGGCGAGGTCCGTGGCATACCTGCCGGCACCATGCTGATGTTCTACAAGGGTCTCGACCGCATGCTTGTTGAGGTGCCGCCATACTACCTGCGGAAGGACCATGCGGTCGGGGCTATCCGAGTGCAGGCCTCGGGGAGCTGACAACCACAGATTGCTTGGCAAGCCGCATCCCACATCTCTGCTACTGATCATTGAAATCCGAACTGCTCACGCAGCTGGAACACCGCGGAAGGACGCTAGGTGTTATGGTCTGTCGTTACGGACCGGGCTCCCGTTCCCATCCCGATCCATTGCGTGAATATTGACCGCGAGACTCGGCTCGTCCTGTAACGCTTCCGATACCTAAGGGCACAAGGACAGGCGCACCATCTTCGACCAGTTGAAGTGAACCGGACCAGGTTGCGCGGACGTTTGTAGCCGTAAATCCAATGAAAATGGTTTGAACGTCTCCGTGGCTAAGCGTGAAGGACGGATGCGCAACCGTCTTCCCTCTGACCACGTAGGTCACAGGAGCGCGCTGCGAATCAAGGTTTACGTATGCGGACACAGGAGGGGCGTTTTCCCCGCCGCCACAATCGAAGTCGATGCCAGGAACAATCGGGCTGCGGACGAGATCTTCTACGTTCACGCGGTCTAATGATACGAACGTATCACCTCGCGCCTCCACGGTCACCTCGTAGCGGACGATATCGAGCGGCGTAAATATTCCGGCCAAACTCCAATCTAGATATCCTCCGGGCGTGCACACATCCTTCACCTTTGATTCAATTGCTGGGTATGTTGTAGCGAATCTAACAGATCCACTGGTAATCTTTGCTACCACGACCTTTATGCGATCATTGTCGACAACTACGCGACTCCCGTCGGGTTCATGTGAGTCCAGATGTTCGAGGGAAGGATTCGATCCCGGGTTCCGAGTCAGGCTTATCCAAGTGGGAGTCAGCGCAATTAGTGCGGCGAGTATCGCTGTAACGGAGTGAGACATTACCGGGTGCGACTCGACCCAACGGGCGAGGCCACTCGAGCGCGGCGATTGACCCGGCTGCGGAGCAGGCGCGCTAGCACTGGTCGGAGCGCTATGCGTCTTTTGTGGGACTGCCGCGTTCATCTGTGGATCGCGTTGGTTCGGATGAGCCGAATGGCCCCTTGCGTGTCGCCTTCGCCTACTCACTGCCTCATCCTCCGATCGCGGATCTAGTGATCGCAACCTCTCCGCCCGACCACTGGCCAGCATCCGCGCCGTACGAGAAGGCAGAGCCATGAGGGAACTGCGTAAATCCATTGTGTCGTGTTGTTGGCACAGCGCAAGCTCAGCCCGAGAGGCTTTCGTTCGATACAGTGGAAATGCTGGATGGGAGCAGCGGTGCGCAATATCTGACAGAACTGTGGGCGTCGGCTAACATACGGGCGAGGCTCAGCGAGCGGGGCGCAGTTGCATCCGGGGACCGGTGCGGAATTTTGCAGATCGATCAGGATTTGGCACACAGATGAAGTAGCGAATCGGACACGTGGTGGTTTGGTGTGCACCCAGCTGATGCCACCTGCTCGCGCGCCCGAGCGACGGCCTGCTCGCGTCGTGCGTCCCAGTCGAGACCGACCATCCCGACGCCGAGTTGGGGGTGTCGGGTCACGAGCCAGCCGGTCCAGAGGTGACCGAGGTCTTCCCGGAGTCCGGGGTGCAGCGCCCAGCAGGGCGGAATGACGGTCGGCGGGATCTGGTACGTCACTGCCAGCCAG
The DNA here is from genome assembly GCA_044463405.1 of Nakamurella lactea. Classification (GTDB taxonomy): domain Bacteria; phylum Actinomycetota; class Actinomycetes; order Mycobacteriales; family Nakamurellaceae; genus Nakamurella; species Nakamurella lactea_B. Next base: position 3,059 of record JBIQML010000380.1, read on the forward strand.
TCCACCCACCGCGCCAGCTCGGTCAGCGCGCTCTGGAACGTGTCCTCGGAGAGCGCGTTCCAGTCAATGACGTGAGGCTCGTCGTAACAGTCGCCGTCGAGATATGCGGCCGCGGCGATGTTGATGGCTGGATCCGTGGAGGACCCGAGTCCGAGGATGCCGGTGTCTGTGCTCGGTCGATCGCCGTTGGCATCGACCTGACCTACATCGCTCATAGGGTGTGGGCGGTGGCCGGCGAGGTCGGCTCGATTGGTGCAGCGGGTGTGCTCCGCCTGACCTGAGCGCGATCCGGTGACTCGGCGACTGACGGGGGCTGGTTCACGATGTCGAAGCGGCGCCCGGCCTGAATTGCCGCATCAACGAGGTCAGAGACATGCTTGGTGCGGGTGGGCTCGTCCTGGGTGACCGGCAGGAACCAACGGCTGGTCTTTGCGGACCAATGAAAGCCGGATCCTTTGAGCATCGCGTGCAGGTCGCGATCATTGCGCTGGACGCCGGTGACCACCGTTGCTTCGTGGGTGTGGTGGAGCACCGCAGTCGAGTCGGGTTCGTCATTCGTCCCGTGCCCTTGGGCTCTGTCCTGCTCGCGCTCAGCGGCACGTTCGGGCGCAACTCCCGCCTGACCCGTCACCGATCGCATGCCGATGCTGTGTGCGTAGACCTTGATCGCGGCAGCGCGCTCGCTGTCTTTGCGGGTGAACTCTTCGAGCTCGACCCGCCCCTCTACGTGGACGGGATCGCCCTTCTGCAAGGTGTTCGCTGCCCGCTCGGCGGTAGTGCCGAACAGCATCACGTTGAAGAACTGTGGATCGGTTGATGTCCACTCGTCGTCGCGGCGAATTCGCTCGTGCGATGCGACGCGCAGGTCGGCCCAAGACGTTCCCGACTGGCTGATGCCGTAGCGTGGGTCGGCGACCAGGTTGCCGTCGACGAAGATGCGTGCGCTCATGGTGGGGCTCCCGTCTTGTTGCCCGTCACCGCCCGATCCGATCTCCGACGGCATGCGGGTGGTCGCTGACCCATGGGGCTGCCGTCGCGGAGCTACAGTGTTCGACCCGCCGCTCGGGCAGGCAGTGGGACGGAACCGCTGGCAGCGGCGGTGATCTCGGATCGGGCGAGGAGCGCGCGCCGGTAGTCGGCTTGCTGCGAGTAGCTGGTGCTCCGGTCGGGCGCCGGTCCGAGGGGTGCTGCGGTGGTGATCTGCCAACGGTCGCGATAGGCAGCGATCATTCGTACGGCGTGCCGCCACTCAAGGCTGCCCGCACTCTGGCGGTGATCCATCAGGGAGCTGATCCATGGTTCCCGGTTGGCGACCGCTCGTTCCACTAGCTCGTCGGCGCGTTGCTCGATCAGCATGTAGCGCTGTCGGAGTGCGGTGCGCATCTGGGGATCGATCAGGCCCGGTGTGGAATCGGGGATGACGCCAGCGATCATGCGGCGGCGCGGCCTCCGGACTGCCGTCGCCGCCGCCGTCGCGCTGCGGATCCGGTCGGCGATGCCGGCGGGATCGTCGGTGTCGGGGGGTGGCGTCAGTGCTTGACGTACGTCGACTCCGGCGAGGTGGGCCGTCCGGGTCGCGGTGACCACTGCAGCAAAGTTCGGATGGTCGACGATCCGCTGGACTGCGGTGCTGTCGCTGCACGCGGCGTAGAGCAGGTCGGCCGTGGCGGCGCGGTGGGCGTGTGCCGCGATCGTCTCCGCCTCGGCCGCGAGTTGCGCGATGGAACCGGCCGCCTCTTGTTCGTCGCGGATCGTCTCGTGCGCGGACGCTTCACGGCCGACGTTCGTAGCGATGGCGTGCATGACCTCGCGGACGGTCCACGGCTCGTCCTGGGCCCCGAGGTGGTGCTGGTCTCGGGTCGCCGGCCCGCTGGCCGGGTCCAGCACCAGGTACGCGCTGTTCGAATGGCGGCCGCGCGTCATCGCCACGTAGAAGACCTCGCGGGTGGTGGCCGCGTCGGCGACGACGTGTGCGCTGTCCACGGTGACACCCTGCGCTCGGTGCGCTGTTGTCGCGTAGGCGAGATCGATGTGCTGGCGCACGTAGTCGGCCGGCAGCGTGACCCGGGCCGCGCTGGGTCGCCCAGCCGGGTCGAGAAGCCGGACGGTTAGCGATCCGTCGCGTCGTGGGCGGTCAACGAGCCACTGCTGACCGTT
>JBIQML010000381.1:0-5206 GCA_044463405.1 Nakamurella lactea
CATCACCGCGCACGACGCGGAAGCCGCCGAGGCCGCCATGCGGTATCACCTCTCGCAAGTCGCGTGCACGCTCCGCGAGATCACCGGCGTGCCGCACCGTCACACCCACAACCCGGTGCCAGCCAAGGAGGCTGATCATGGATAGCGATCATCCGCAACCCAGCGCGGGATCACGATCATTGGTGCGAGGGTCGTACGACCTGCACGTGCACGTGGCCCCGGACGTGATGCGCAGGCGGATCAGTGACACCGAACTGGCCGTTCGCTACGGGGAGCACGGGTTGCAGGGCTTCGTGCTCAAGTCCCACTACGCCTCCACCGCCGAGCGGGCCGCCGTGGTCCGAGCCGCCGTTCCGGGGGTGGGCGTGTTCGGGGCGATCACGCTGAACGGATCGGTCGGGGGGATGAATCCCGTCGCGGTGGAGATCGCCGCCCGCAGCGGCGCCAAGCTGGTATGGATGCCGACGGTGGACAGCATGAACCAGCGCAACAGCACCGCCTCCGACCCGGCGGGCGCCACGCCTCCGATGTGGGCACGGGTGCAGCAGGAGCTTCTCGAGCAGGGAATCGCCTCGCCGCCGGTGCCGGTCGTCGATCCCGACGGTGGCGTGCTGCCGGAGGTCCACGACGTGCTGCGCACGATCGCCCGGCACGACATCACCTTGGCGACGGGCCATCTGAGCCGGGACGAGATCATGGCCGTAGTGGACGCGGCCGTCGCCGACGGCGTCAGCCGGATCATCGTCACCCACCCCGAGTTCACCTCGCAGCGGCTGTCGGCGACCGACCAGCGGGAACTGGCCGACCGGGGCGCGATGCTGGAACGCTGCTTCACCACCCCGTACACCGGGAAGGTCGCCTGGTCGGAGATGCTGGACAACATCCGCGCCGCCGGCCCGGAGAACTCCTTCCTGTCCAGCGATCTCGGCCAGCCGTTCAATCCACCCGTGGAGGACGGGCTTGCGCTGATGGCCGATCACCTGCTGGAGGCCGGCTTCACCCGGGACGAGGTGCATCGCATGGCGGTGGTCAACCCGGCCCGCCTGCTCGGTGAGGGGCCGGGATGACACCGCGCCGCCGGCCGGGGCACCGATGAATGCCGGGACAGCCGTGAACACCCCGATCAGCGACAGGTCCGGCGACCGGCCCGAAGCGGCCGGCGGGGCCGGCGTCGGCGTGCCGGCGGAGCAACCGATCCTGCAGATCGACGGGCTGGCCAAGCACTTCCGCAAGGGCGACACCGAGATCGTCGCGCTGCGGGACTTCGATCTGACCGTCCAGCCGGGCAGCTTCGTCACCATCCTGGGTCGCTCCGGCTGCGGGAAGTCGACCCTGCTGAACCTGGCCGCCGGCCTGACCATGCCCACCGCGGGCACCATCAGATACCGCGGCGAACCCGTGACGTCGCCGCGCAAGGACCTGGGATACCTGACGCAGTCCGACACCCTGATGCCGTGGCGGGACGTGCTGCGCAATGTGGAGATGCCGCTGGAACTGGCCGGCGTTCCGAAGGGACCGCGTCGCGCCCGGGCGGCGACCCTGATCGAGGCGGTCGGGCTGTCCGGATTCGAGCATCACTACCCGCGCGAGCTGTCCGGCGGGATGCGGCGCCGCGCGAGCCTGGCGCGCATGCTGTGCTCCGAACCTGACACGCTCCTGCTGGACGAGCCGTTCGGCGCCCTGGACGCGCAACTGCGCGCCGAGATGCAGCGGGAACTGCTTCGGCTGTGGGTCGGAACCGGTCGCACGGTGCTGTTCGTCACGCACGACATCGAGGAGGCCGCCCTGCTGGGCGACCGCGTGATCGTGCTGGGGAGCCTGGGGCGCCGGGTGCTCGACCGCCCCGTCACCCTCGGCCGTCCGCGTGACATCGACGCGCTGCGAACCGAAACCGACTTCATCGAGCTATGTCGTTCCCTGGCCGCTGCGCTGAAGGATGGAACGGAGTAGTGGTCATGAGCGAGACCGTGAAACGGACGTCGGCGGCCACACCCGTGCAGATCTCCCGACCTCGCACCTGGTGGGAGCGCAACGGGTCCAGGACCACCGTCATCGGGATCCGGGTGGCATTGCTGGTGGTCCTGGTGGTGTGCTGGCAGCTGGCCTCCGGAAGGCTCGTCGACCCGCTGTTCATCAGCAGCCCCACCGCGATCTGGGATCGGCTGGTCGGCTGGGCAGGTAGCGGCGTGTTGTGGTCCAACAGCTGGATCACCATTCGGGAGATCGTCATCGGTTACGTCCTCGGTGCGGTCGCCGGCGTGATCTTCGGATTCGTCATCGCCTCGCAGCGATTGCTGCATCGGGTGCTGGACCCGTTCATCATGAGCCTGTACTCGATTCCCAAGGTGGCGCTGGCGCCGCTGTTCATCGTGTGGCTGGGCATCGGGATCGAGATGAAGATCGTGCTCGCCGCGGTGACGGTGTTCTTCCTGGTCTTCCTCAACACCGCGGCCGGCGTGCGCGACGTGGACCGGGGACTCATCGACGCGGCCCGGTTGATGAGCGCCCGCCGGCGCGACCTGATCCTCAAGGTGATCCTTCCGGCGTCGATGTCGGGCGTGTTGACCGGCTTGCGGGTGTCGATCCCGTACGCGCTGATCGGCGCGGTGATCGGCGAACTCGTCGCCTCCAACCGGGGCCTGGGCTACCTGATCAACAACGGTGCCGCCACGTTCGACACGGCCGGCGTGTTCGCGGCGCTGATCGTGCTCACCGTGATCGCCGCCATCCTGAACGGCCTGGTGAACCTGCTGGACAGGTACGCCAACAAGTGGCGCCCTGCCGACGACTAGACGGCCTGCCGAACCCGGCGGGACCGAGCAGTGCCCGAAAGCGGTGGAAGGAGCAAGGAACGATGCATCAACGATCTCGCAGAATGCTATCCGTCGCGGTATTGGCCATCGCCGGTCTGGTGGTGAGCGCCTGCGGCAGTTCCGGAGGGGCGGGGTCCGGCGCCGGGAGCGCCGGATCGGGGTCGCAGGGGTCTGCCTCGCAGAGCGCCTCGTCCGGCTCCGCCGCGTCGTCGTCCGGTGGACAGTCCGCATCCGGATCGAGTGCGTCCGGGTCAAGCGCATCCACGTCCGGCGCGTCGTCCTCCGGAACGACGATGAGCCTGAAGATCGGGCAGATCAGCAACTCGGTGGCCTTCTTCCCGATCTTCGTCGCCCGCGAGAAGGGCTACTTCGCCGACGAGGGTCTGAGCGTGAACGAGCCGACATTGCTGGGCACCGGGGCCAAGCTGGCGGCGGCGCTGGTCAGCGGCAGCATCGATGTCGGCGGCGGCGTGATGACGGATGCGTTCAACGCCGCCAAGACCAAGCAGGACGTCAAGGTGGTCGCGAACCTGGTCAACGCCTATTACGTCGACATCATCGTGGGCAACAACGTCAAGGTGCCGGCGTCCGGCGCGAGCCTGATGGACAAGATCAAGGCGCTCAAGGGCCTCAAGATCGGCATCACCGGTCCCGGCAGCGGCACCGAGGCCCTGGTGACCTACCTGTTCAAGCTCGCCGGAATGAATCCCGCCACCGATGCCACGCTGGTGAATCTGGGGGCGCAGGCCACGGCCGTGCTGGGCGCGCTGAAGACCGGCCGGGTCGATGCGCTGTCCTTCTTCCAGCCGATCGGGCAGGAGGCCGAGGCCGAGAAGATCGGCTCGATCTACATCTCCCCGGGCCGCGGTGACGTCCCGGACATGGCAGGTGAGGCCCATGGCGTGGCCATGGCATCGGCGGACGCCCTGGCCAACAAGAAGGACGCGGTGGTCGCGTACGTGAAGGCGATCGCCAAGGCCGAGCAGACCATCCATGGTGACTCGGCCGAGGTGGGCGCGCTACTGGCCAAGTACGAGACCAACATGAACCCGGCGACGGTGTCGGCCCTGGTCCCGGTGCTGCAGAAGGAGATTCCGACCGACCCGATGGTCTCGAAGAAGAGCTACCAGGTCGCGGTCGACTTCCACCAGAAGGCCGGACTGGTGGCGAGCCCGCCGGCATACGACTCGCTCATCGCGACATCGGTCATCAGCTCGGCGCTGGGCTAGGGGCGACGGGTCGGGGGTGACGGGCGCCCCGCGCGGTTGCGTGGGGCGCCCGTCGACGACCCCGCTCCTATCCCGCTTTGCCCCGACTCCCGCCGCGCTGCCCTGGGCGGATCCGCCCAGGGCAGATCCGCTGGCATCCACGGCGGCCCGCGCGGGACCGTGGGTGCATGAACAAGCAGCCACCCTCGCCGGGCGCCTTCGACGACGACCTCGTCCGGCGGCTCCAGAACAGCCGCATCGTGCAACTCGGACAGGAGGTGGACGACCCGATCGCGAACCGGTTGTGCGCGCAACTGGTCCTGCTCGCCGACGAGCAGCCCGACCGTGACATCGTCATGTTGATCAACTCACCGGGCGGCTCGGTGTCCGCGGGGCTGGCCGTGTACGACACCATGCGCGCGATCGCGCCGGACGTCGCCACCGTCGCCATGGGACTGGCCGCCAGCATGGGGCAGTTCCTGCTCTCGGCCGGCACGCCCGGCAAGCGATACACCCTGCCGCACAGCAGGATCCTGATGCATCAGGGATCCGCCGGCATCCAGGGGACCGCGGTGGACGTCCAGATCCAGGCCGAGAACCTGGCCTGGACCAAGTCGCTGATGAACCGGCTCAACGCCGAGTTCACCGGCAAGGACGTCGAGACCATCGCCGCCGACAGCGATCGGGATCACTGGTTCACGGCCGAGGAGGCGCGGGACTACGGCTTCGTCGATCACGTGGTCAGCTCGCTGGACGAGGTGCGCCCGTCGGGCCGGCACACCGGATTGGGGTACTGACCATGGGCCACTACACCGTGCCGACCGTCGTGGAGCGCACGCCGTCGGGCGAGCGCCTGGTGGATGTCTACTCCCGGCTTCTCTCCGAGCGGGTGATCTACCTGGGTACCGAGATCGACGACGACGTCGCGAATGTCGTCGTCGCGCAGCTGCTGTACCTGGACGCGGAGAGTGCCGACCAGCCGGTGAACCTGTACCTGAACTCCCCGGGCGGGTCCATGTCGGCCACCATGGCCATCTACGACACCCTGCAGTACATCGCCGCGCCGGTGGCCACCACCTGCGTCGGCCAGGCGAGCTCGGGAGCGGCGCTGCTGCTGGCGGCCGGTTCCCCCGGCCACCGCTCGGTCCTGCCACACGCGCGGGTGCTGTTGCACCAGCCGTCGAT
>JBIQML010000382.1:0-5199 GCA_044463405.1 Nakamurella lactea
GATCGGCTGGTGACGACAAGACGGAAGGAGACACGATGTCGGGACGCACGAGGCGGTGCTCGACAAGATCCCGTGCCGGTCGCTGTGGCGGGCGGATCTTGCCGCTGCCGGAAACGGCGCCGGCGGTGGTGCTGCCGGCCGTGACGCTGCCGGGGGTGGCGCTGCCGGCAGCGACGCTGTCGCGGCCGTCAGCGTGGCCGGCAACGGGGGCCGCGACAACAGGTGAGCATCCCGACTGACCCGACCCGACTCCGGTCCGGGTTCCCCGCTGCCGCCGATCCGGACGAGGATGCATCCCCCGCGCCGTCGATGCCCGGTTCCCTGGCCGGTTCGGACGGCACACACGGCGGTGACGGTCCCGCCGGGCACGTCGGCGCCCCGTCAGGAGTCTCGCGACAACGCCTGCACGAGTTGGTGATCCGGCGCCGGGTCCGGTTGCCGGGATGGCTTCGCTTCTCCCGGTACACCGCAGGGTCGGCGATCTGCTTCGGGGTGTCGGAACTGGTGTTCGTCGCGCTGTTCGCGCCCGGATTCCTCGGCTCCAAGGGCGCCGCGATCGTCGCGTCGATCGCGGGGATCATCCCCGGCTACTTCCTGAACCGATCGTGGACCTGGGGCCGGAAGGGCAAGTCCGACTTCTGGCGCGAGGTCGTCCCGTACTGGGCGACGGCGCTGGTCTCCACGGCGCTGGCGGCGTTGGGCACCGGCACGGCCAACGACATCTTCGCCGACGAGCCCCGGGGCATGCGAACGCTGATCAACGCGGCGGCGTACATGCTCGTCTACGGCGTGCTGTTCATCGCCAAGTACATCGTCTTCCACCGCTGGCTGTTCGCACCCGGACCGGAGCAAGAGCCGGCCATCAGCGACGGGCACTGATGGGCGGGCGGAAGGCACGAAGGCGCGATTCGTCGCGGTCGTGAAGCGCCCATCCAGGTCGACACGATCATGATGACAAGGTGTCTCTCACGCCGCCGAGGCGTTCACGGTACCGGCGGGGTGATGGCCAAGAGCATCGCTGCCGGTTCTTCCGTTTCGTTGCAGTACCGATGCGCCAGCCGGGAATCGAACGTCAGCGCATCGCCAGCTGCCAGCAGGTAGCGTTCCTGTCCCACCTCGGCGACGACCAAGCCCTGCAGGACGACCACACACTCGGTCGACTCGTGTCCACGGCGCACCGGCGCCGACACGTCCCCTGGCTGCAACTCCGCCCGCAGAACCTCCAGATCACCGCGTCCGGGCGTGATTCGCTCATAGCTGATCTGCCCGGAGGGCGCCGTCAGATGCATTCGTTCGCCCGGACGTGACAGATGAACCACGGGCGCGTTCGGTTCGCTGAATAGCGTGGCGACCTCGGCATGGAATACCGACGCCAGCCTCCGCAGGGTGGTCAGGCTCGGGTCCGTGACGCCGTTCTCCAGCTGACTCAGCAGCCCGGGCGAAACCTCGGCAGCAACGGCAAGCTCCCGCAACGTCATGCCGTGCCGGAGTCGCAACTCCCGCAACCGGTCACCAAGCACGGCCGTCAGATGGACGTGCCGCGGGCATGTCCCGCCGACACGGGCTGGTCATCGACCCGCGGGGGGCCGCCGATCAACTCCGAGTGGTGATGCACTATCCGCCAGGCGTCGTGAACCGAGGTCAGCACGTCCGTCACCCGAAACGTCGTCGTTCCAGTGTCCGACCTGGCGCGCAGGGCATATCGGGCCACCGCCACATCGTCGCCCCATCGATCCACCACCACGTCGCCGACGTCCAGCCGAGGCAACGACGACACCTCTGCGGTCCGCTGGTCGCGCAATGCATCCAACTCAGCCAGTCCGATCAGGCCCGCCGGCCGATCCGTCTCCCAGATGGTGATCTCCGGGTGTAGATGCGAATCGAAGGCAGCCCGCTCGCCGTACGCGGAATACAGCCGGTGAATCACGTCGACCACCGTGCCATCATGTTCTCGAACTCGTTCTGCGGCAAGCCGTTCCACCATGGTTAATTCTCCCCTGACTCGAGTTGGGCGGCGCCGGAACATTCTCTACGCCCGTCACTCGACGCGCACCTGCTGGTCAATAGCCGGCCAGCACCGTCTGCAGCCGGCCGAGTTGTTCCGGCGCCAGGCTGGTGCGCACCCGACGGGAATCAGCCGGCCGACGACCCCACAGCATGATGAGCCGGGCCGCCGGATCTGTTTCGATGACGAAGTCCGTCTCCACCGGTTCGACAAGGGACAACGCGCCCGCCCCCCGGTGCACTTCGACCGCCAGATCCGGCCGGCCAGCGCACCGCAGGCGTACCGTCAGCGGCTCGTCGGGCGACGGATCCCGCGCCAGCCCGGCGGCCAGCAACGGTTCTCCCAGCATGTGCACGGAATGGGCCAGCAGGTCTGGCTGTCCCAGAAGTTCGAGCCCGATCTCGTCGTCACCGATCAGGTCCCAGCGATGCACAGCGTATTCCTGCCGCATGTGCTTGACCAGCTCAGCGATCGGCAGACCCCAGCCGATATCGTCGAATCGAGCGCTCGGATCCGTCTCGAGCACCGCACCGAATGCCCGGGTCATCCTCCGCTCGGAGGCTTGTACCCGGCGTCGTAACTCCCGATCGTCCATCGCTCGGTATGGGAGCTCCCGTTCCACCCATCCTTGGAACGGCGGAATCGGGCGCCCATCGAGGCGCGCCTCCACCTGGTCGGCGAGAGCATCGGCACCGGACGCGAGGTGAGCGATGATTTCGTGTGTGGTCCACCCCTGGCATGCAGTGACGGCATTCGGCGGCACCTCGTCCAGCGCGGCCAGAAACTCTGTGATTTCCCGGCCATCACTGCCGCCGGCGACGACACCGCGAGGTCCCATGCCGCTCACCGCCTGCCTCCTCGCCGCGATCCGGGCGCGTCGTGTGTTGCTGGTGAACGGAAAATATAGCAGCATCGAACACTGCGCGGCGAGAGCGCTTCGAGAACGGCCCAGCGGGAGGATCAATTGGCCAGGGCGAGCGGCACGCGGGCGGGCGGATCGCACCCGCCCATGCCCGCGCAGGGCGGCACGGGGACGGACCTGTCCCGAGTGATCGGCGCTCACGTGCGCACATTTCGACAGCAGCAGGGCCAGACGCTGCGTGCACTGTCCGCCAGCAGCGGTCTCTCCGTGGGATTCCTATCCCAGCTCGAGCGCGGGCTGACCTCGATCGGCCTCACGACACTGCGCGATCTCGCACACTGTCTTGGTCACGAGATCACGGAATTCTTCGATGACCGCAGCAGCATCGACACCGACCAGGCGGCTGACGGGTCCGATCATGGCGTCGCAATACCGACCTCGCCCGAGGGCCCACGGGAGTTCTTGCCGGACAAATACTTCACCCTGACGCGGGCCAGTGGCGAGGACACCTCCCAGTACATCAGCGGGGTGCTCACCTACCGCATGCTCTCGCAACGTGCCGCCGGGCTGGTGCTGGAACCAATGCTGGTCTCCATCGCACCGGGGGGTCGTCTTGCCGAGCAGGAGGTACACGACGGCGAGGAGTTCGCATTCGTCATCTCCGGCGAACTGACCTTTACCGTGGCCGGCACCGCGCACGTCCTTCGCGAGGGCGACAGCCTGCACCTGAAGTCATCAATCCCGCATCGGCTGCACAACGCCAGCGATCGCCTGACGGTCGTGGTGTCGGTCGTCACGCCGCGACTGTTCTAGTCCGTACCCGAGCGAGAGGCTGCGGGCGAACACTGGCCAGAACGTGTTCGATGGGGTAGAACATTTCGATGACCGAGAACCCAGCTCTGCTCCTGCACCACTGCCATATCGTCGATGGGGTTTCCGACCAGCCGCTGCGCGACGCCGCGGTGCTGCTCGCTGCCGACCGCATTCAGGCGGTCGGACCTGCCGACCGGGTCCGCGCCCAGACGCCCGATGGTGCTCGATCGATCGACCTGGGCGGCGGATACCTGACCGCCGGACTGCTGAACATGCACACTCACTTCTCGCTGTCGTTGCCGGGCAGCGGTGGCGACGCCGTCAAGGATCTCGGAGCACACGCGCTAGCACTCCACATGGCCTCCGGCGCGCGCCGGACCCTGCTCGGCGGGGTGACGACCGTGCGCTGTGTGGCGGAGAAGTCGCATGCCGACTTCGCGCTGCGCTACGCGATCACCACCGGGCTCGTGCCGGGACCTCGTATCTTCACCGCCGGACGTGCACTGGTCTGCACCGGCGGACACGGACATGAGTCGCCGGACACGTTGCAGTGCGACGGCGCAGACGGGTTCCGGCGCGGCGTGCGCTCCCAGGTGGCGGCCGGTGCAGATCTGATCAAGATCATGATCTCGGGCGGCATCGCCGGACAGCACGAGCACATGACGACGGCGCAACTCACCCCGGACGAGATCAGGGCAACGATCGAAACCGCGCACGCCTGGGATCGCCGGGTGACCGCGCATGCCGGACCAGCACCGATCATCGCCACCGCGGTGGAACTCGGGCTGGACTGTGTGGAGCACGGCTACCAACTCACCGAGCCCATCGCCCAGGCGATGGCCGACTCGGGCACCGCCCTGGTGCCGACCCTGATCGTGACCCGGTGCGGCGAGTTCTTCGACGAACTCGGCGTGCCGACCTGGATGCAACGCCGTTCTCTGGACGCCGGCCCGCGGCACGTCGAGAGCTACCGCATGGCGCTGGCGGCCGGGGTCCAGGTGATGCTGGGCAGCGATATGCCGCCCTTCTGGCCCATCGACGGCACCACGGCAACCATCCGCGAACTGGAGCACATGGTGGAATGTGGCCTCTCTCCATCGGCTGCCCTACGAGCGGCCACCATCGTGCCTGCTCGGTGGCTCGCGGCCGATGAGGAGATCGGGACCGTGGAGGCCGGTAAGTTCGCCGACCTGATCGTCATGGACGAGGACCCGACGCAGGACATTTCGGCACTGCGTTCCTTGCGCTGGGTGATGAAGGCGGGCCGGGTGGTGCGCGATGACCGCACCGCGCTGGCGCCATGACCATGCCGACGCCCCATCCGGTGGCGGGAGCCGACTCGCGCACCCTTCGGCATCCGACCGGCTCCGAGGGCGATGCAGCCCTTAGCGGGCCGGTCGCACGGATCGTCGCCGCACGCCAGCCGGTCGACCGGGCGCTGTTCGAACAGATCGTCATGGACGAGTCCCGTCGGCTCGATCTCCCCGTCACCGTCGACTGGACCGACTCGTCGACCACG
>JBIQML010000383.1:0-5185 GCA_044463405.1 Nakamurella lactea
TACTTCGGCGCCGGGCTCGGCGTGCTGCTGCTGGGCGTGCTGGGCATCCTGATCGACGACGGCCTGCAGCGCCTCAACGGGCTCAAGAGCGTGCTGGCGGTGCTGATCAAGCTGGTGGGCACCGTGGTCTTCGTCATCTCCGGCCTGGTGGTGTGGTGGGCGGCCGGGATCCTGTTCGTCACCGCCTATCTCGGCGGGTTCGTGGGGGCCTGGGTGGCCCGCCGGCTGAGTCCGGTCGTGCTGCGTTACGCGGTCGCAGCGCTCGGGGTCGCGGTCGCTGTCGCCCTGCTGGTCACCGGCTGATCGGGGCGCACCCGACCGGCCGAGGCGACCGCCGCCGCGGCCCGTGCATGGCATCGACGCGGCCAGTCGGCCAGCGCGTCCGGGAGCGCCGGCCCGCCGCGCACGTGCTGGTCGCAGAAGCCCAGCACCGCCCGGTTCCACACCCGGGCGTTGTTGGGCGACAGGATCCAGTGGTTCTCGCTGGTGAACTGCAGCAGCCGATGCGGCATGTCCTGCGGCCGTCCGGGCCAGTGCGATACCAGGTCCCACCACAGCCGCAGCGCCTCGCTGATCGGCACCCGGTAGTCCCGCACCCCGTGCGTGACGAGCATCGGCGTGCTGATGGCGGCGGCGCGCAGGTTCGGTGACGAGTTCGCGTACCACTCCGGATCCTCGGCGGCGGTGCGATGGACCCGCGTCTTGTGCGCGGCCGCGTCGGTGGTGACGTGCTGCTGATCGGGCGCGTAGATCCCGGCGTGCGTGACGATGGCCCGGAACCGGCTCGTCTGCCCGGCGATCCAGTTCGTCATGAACCCGCCGAACGAGGCGCCCAGCAGGGCGGTGCGCCCGCCGTCCAGCGTGCGGCGGCGCAGCACGTGATCGGCCAGCGCCTGCACCTCCGACCACACCACCTCGGGTCGTCGCGGCCAACCCCGGTTCAGGCCGGCATGGCCGTAGCCGGTGGACATGGCCGGATCGGGCATCAGCACCGCGTACCCGCGGGCCACGTACAGCCACGGGCACCACCGCCAGCTCCACGAGTTGTAGGAGCCGTGCGGGCCGCCGTGCACCCAGACCATCAGCGGCGCCGGCCGTGCGGCCGACGCGCCACGGGGCGTGCACAGCCAGCCGCCCACCTCCAGCTCGCCCACGGCGGTGCCGACGCGCTCCAGCCGGCCGGGCAGCGAGCCGATCCTGCCGGGGGCCGGCACGACGTGCGGCGTGCCGCGGCGGCGGGCGGGCAGCCGCACCGGCGTGGCGGGGGAGTCGATCGCGGATCGCAGCGCGTAGACGTACCGCCCGTCCGGCGACGGTCGCAGGTTGCCGTACACGGCGTCGTCGGCGAGTGTCCGCCGGATCCAGCCGGTCCGGGGATCGACGTCCAGCACCGCGCCCCGGGAGTGCAGGTCGCCGGCCACGTACAGCGTCCGCCCGTCGTGCGACCACGCGTACTCGCCGATGCTCAGGTCGCCGACGTCGACCCGGATCGGCGAGCCGCCGCCGATCGGATGCAGCTCCAGGAAGTCGTAGCCGGTGTCGGTGGGCGTGGAGGTGGTGTAGCGGGTGACCGCCACGGTCCGCCCGTCGGGTGCGAACCTGGGCTCGCCGAAGGACTGGGACGCGCTGCCACGCAACCACTGTCGCCGCCGGCGGGTGTGGGTGTCGATCAGCACGATGCCGGTGACGGATTGGCCGCGTCGGGCCCGTCGGGTCCAGGTGGTCGCGACCGTCCGGCCGTCGGGTGAGATGTCGGCCGAGGCATTGAGCAGCGTGACCGTGTCGGCATCGGGCGCCAGGTCGACCGTGAGCCCACCCGGTCGCACCAGGACCAGCCGCGGCGAGCAGTCCCCGACCTCGTGGTCCCAGTACCGGATCGGCATGCCGGTCGAGAAGATGGCGGTGACGCCGCCGTCCTTGCGGGCCTTGCGGCGCTCCCCGTCACCGTCCAACCCGCCGCCGGCCAGCACGCTGGTGGTCGCCAGCACGGCACCGTTCCCGGCGACGGCGACGATGCCCATCCCACCGGGGGTATCGGCCAGCACGCTCGCCTCGCCGTGCACCGGCAGGCACCACAGGGCGGCGCTGGTTTCGTCGTCGTCGGTGGTCGGGTCCGGGCGGGCGGAGGTGAACAGCAGCGACCCGTCCGGGGTGAACAGGGGACCGGACTCGCCCTTCGCGGAGAACGTGAGGCGGCGCGGTTCGGCGTGGCCGGCGACGTCGAGCTCCCACAGCGCGCTGCGGTACCGGGCGCCGTGCTTGTCCGGCTGCTGCACCGAGGCCACCAGCCGTGTGCCGTCCGGGCTCAGCGACAGGCCGGTGACCCGGGCGACGTCGAAGATCGCGTCCAGGTTCCCCCAGTCCTGGAACGCGGCGGTGGCCGGCGGTCGCCGCGGATCCCGTCCGGTCGAGGCGTCGTGTCGGTGGTGATCATCGGGCGGCATCGTCCGACGGTAACGCCGCCGGCGGATCAGAGCAGCACCAGGTCCAGGGTGCCGGCGTACTCGATCTCGGCGAAGGTCCGCTCGCCGGTGTCCAGCACCCGGCGGCGTCCGGTCGCCGACCAGCCGATGCCCGCCAGGAACGACGCGACGGAGGGATCGGACTCCACCGCCCACCAGCTGCCCTGCTCGGCGCCCAGGGCGCGGAGCCCGTCGGCGCAGTGCGCGATGAGCCGCCCGCCGTGCCCGCGCCGCCCCCAGCGGGGCAGTACCCCGAGCACCTCGATCCGGCCGCGGCCCTGCTCGTCCAGCGCCGAGGCCACCAGCGCGAAACCGACCGGGTGCGTGTTCTCCTCGGCGATCAGCGCCGATCCGGCCGACAGCTGGTCGCGCCAGGCCTCGGCCAGCCGCTCCGGCGACACCTGCAGCAACTCGTCGGGCAGCAGGTCCGGGTACGCCTCCCGCCACCAGGCGCGTTGCAGGGTGGCCAGCAGCAGGGTCTCGTCGGGCAGTGCCGGACGGACCACGGCGCTAGCCATCGGCGCGGGCCCTCACGCGACGACCACGGTGATACCGGCGGCGCGTGCCGCGTCCAGCAGGGTCGGGTCGGCGTCGGTGTCCGTCACCAGCACGGCCACCGCGTCGGCGGTGCAGACCCGGGCGAACGAGGTGCAGCCCAGCTTGCTGGAGTCCGCCACCACGATCACCGTGGATGCCCGCGCCACCATCTGGGCCGTCACCGCGGCCTCGCCCTCGTGATCGGCGGTGGCGCCGACCTCGAGGTCGAAGCCGTCAACGCCGAGCACTGCGTAGTCCAGATGCACCCGGACCAGGCCAGGCTCGGCCAGCGGCCCGATCAGCTCGTACGAGCTCGGGCGGGCCACCCCGCCGGTCACCACCAGCTTGACGGTGCGCCGCACCGCCAGGTCGTTGGCGATGTTCAGGGCATTCGTCACCACCGTGTACATGAACCCGTCGTCCGGTCCGTCCGCGTCACGGACGGCAGCGCCGGCACGGCCGACAGCGCCGACACGGCCGACAGCGCCGGCACGGCCGACGCTGCCGGCCCGGCCGACGCTGCCGGTACGGTCCTGCGGCGCGGGCGCCGGGCGGGTCACCAGCGCCCTGGCGACCTGTGAGGTGGTGGTGCCGCCGTTGAGCCCGACCACCGATCCGGCGGGGATCAGCGCCGCGGCGGCGGCCCCGATCCGGGCCTTCTGCTCGGTGTAGCGTCCCGACTTGTACCGCAGCGGCAGGTCGTAGGCCACGCTCGCCGGGGCGGCCCCGCCGCGGGTACGGGTCAGCAGCTGCTGCCCGGACAGGTGATCGAGGTCGCGACGGATGGTGGCCGCGGACACCCCGAGCTCCGCCCCGGCCGCCAGCACGTCCAGCCGCCCGTCCCGTCCCAGGATGTCCAGCAGCGCGGTCCACCGCTCGTGCGGTCCCACCCGATGCACCTCCCGCGGTCGGCCTGCCAGCCGTGTTCCGGGACCCATCATTCCCGCTGCCGATCCGCGACGCCCCGGCGGTGCCCGGATGGCCTGTCGGTGCTCCGTGCCAGGATTGCCCGGGTGAGTAGCTCCGTTCCCGCCCTGACCGAGGCGCAGGCGCGTCGCATCGCGATCGCCGCTCAACAGCTGGCGGGGCCGCCGCGCCGCTCGGATGCCGCGGTCAACAGGGGACACCTGCGCCGCCTGCTGGATGCCATCGGGCTGCTGCAGATCGACTCGGTCAACGTGCTGGCGCGGGCGCACTACCTGCCGGTGTTCTCCCGGCTGGGGCCCTATCCGATGGCGCTGCTGGACTCGGCGGCCTGGCCCGCTCGGCCGCGGGACCGCATGCTGCTGGAGACCTGGGCGCACGTGGCGTCGTTGGTACCGGTGACGAGGGAGCCGTGGCTTCGCTGGCGACGGGGCCGCGGGGCGGTCCCGTGGCTGAAGACCCATGCCGCGTTCGCCGAGGACGTGCAGGCGGTGATCCGGGAGCGCGGACCGATGTCCGCGGGCCAGATCGAGAAGGAACTGGCCGCGCCCGGTCGTGGCCGTTCCGGGTGGTGGGAGTGGTCGCAGACCAAGCACGCCTGCGAGTTGCTGTTCGCCGAGGGGGTGCTGGGCACCGCCCATCGGCGCGGCTTCGAGCGCTACTACGACCTGCTGGAGCGCATCCTGCCGGCGCCGGTGCGGGCGGCGCCCACCCCGGACGAGGCCGATGCCAAGCGGGCCCTGGTGGAGATGGCGGCGCGGCACCACGGCATCGGCACCGCACGGGACCTGGCCGACTACTACCGGCTGAAGGTGGCGGACACCAAGCGGGCGCTGGCCGACCTGGTAGAGGACGGGACGGTGACGCAGGTCGCCGTGCGCGGCTGGCGGGAGCCAGGCTATCTGCACCGGGATGCCCGGGTGCCCCGGCGGGTGTCCGGCCGAGCGTTGCTGTGCCCGTTCGACCCGTTGATCTGGGAGCGTGCGCGCACCGAGCGGCTGTTCGGGGTGCGCTACCGGATCGAGATCTACACCCCGGCGGCCCGCCGGGTGCACGGCTACTACGTATTCCCGCTTCTGGTCGGCGATCGGATCGTCGGCCGGTTCGATCTGAAGGCCGACCGGGCGACCCGGCGGCTGCTGGTGCAGTCGGCGTGGAACGAGCCGGGCGCCGATGCCGCCGTGACGGTGCAGGCGGCCGCCCTGGAGCTGGCGTCCATGGCGGCCTGGCTGGGCTTGGACGACGTCGGCGTGGCGGATCGG
>JBIQML010000384.1:0-5184 GCA_044463405.1 Nakamurella lactea
CACGTGTGGTTGCCAGCGGCGTGGCCCCGTCGGACTTCGGTGCGCACCAGAGCCGATCTGGCCGCCATGTTCTCGCCGAGGTTGAAGAAGGTGGCAGGAACCCGATGGTTCGCCAGCACCGACAGGATGGCGGCCGTGCTCCTGCCCGGACCGTCATCGAAGGTGAGCGCCACAGTCTTGCCGGATCCGGGCGCACTGCGGTGGACCCCGTAGCCGACCGACGGACAGCCGGCGAGCGCCAGCACAGCTGTCCGGACGGAGGGGGTGGCGAGGGTTCCGGGCGTGCCATCCGCTCCAGCATCTCGCGCTGCCGTGGTTCCCGTCACCGCCAACGACAGCGCAACCACGCATGACGCGACGATGCCCACCAACCGCCTGCCGATCATTCGCAACGCACCTCCCTGAGGCCTGAGTGTCGCCATCACGGTCGCTCGGCCCGCCGCAGCAGAACAGGGTCGTTGGTCGGTACGACATGCGACCTGTGGCACGTCCGGAACAGTGCCGCCGGGTCCGGAAGACGGAGCCACCATCGGTTTCGGCCGACCACGGGCGTGATGACGACCCGGGTGAGACCGACGCCGGCACGAGGGACTTTCGTCATCCGCTAAGAGTGCCTTCGGCACCGGACACGAGCCCGCGACCGGGCCGATGATGGCCGCGTCGATCATCTTTGACCGATGCGGCCAGGCCGCCCGTTTGCGGTCGGAACGTCAGGGAGTGCATGAAGATGCGCGCAACTTTGGACAAGTTGGTCAGTTGGATCGGGCTGGCCGTCGCGGCGGTGCTGATCGTGGCGGGCGCTCTGCTCACCTGGGGCCACTACTTCATCGCCGGTCAGGTGCACGATCAACTCGCGGCCCAGAAGATCTACTTCCCACCCGCCAACAGCCCCGCGGTGGCTGGTGACGAGTTCGCCCCGATGCGCCAGTACGGCGGGCAGATGATGACCAGCGGTGCTCAGGCGGAGGTCTATGCCGATCACTTCATCGCGATGCACCTGGCCGGCATCGGCGGCGGGAAGACCTATGCGCAGTTGAGTGCCGAAGCGCAGGAGAACCCCAACGATCAACAGCTCGCCGATCAGGTGCAGTCGATGTTCCGCGGAGAGACCCTCCGAGGTCTTCTGTTGAATGCGTATGCGTTCGGTACCGTGGCCAGCATCGCCGGGATCGCCGCCATCGTGTCGTTCGGCGGTGCGGCCCTGATGCTGCTGCTGGTCGCCCTCGGCTTCTGGCACGCGCGGCGCAGCCTCCCTGCACCGCCGAGCATCCCCGACAGAGAGTCCCAAGCGGCCTGATGGCTACGCGCGGCACCGGCCGCCGTAGCCAATCGGTGCGGCACGTGCCGCCGGAGCGGGTTCGAGATGCGACCGACGGACTCGCGGCTCGAGGACGATGAACCTTTTCGGACGCCAGGCCATACATGGCACACACGTTGGAGCAATCGATGACCACAGACATGCAGCCACAGGGACCGAAGACGCAGGCCGAGACGCCGAGCCGTCACCGGGCACAACGGCATCAGGCAGATCGGGCATTGTTGAAGGATCCGGCCCACCTCTACATCGCCGCCGCCGACTCGGTGGTCTACGTGAGCGATGCCCTCAACCACCCTCTGATCGGCGAACTCCTCATCGAGGATCTGTGGTGGCGGTCCGGCAATGCCGCTTGGCGGGCCGATCGACCGTCATGGTTCCGCCGAGCTGCACGGAGAACCTGGCGCGAGCGGGGCGTCCTGCTGGACGACAAGCGCCGCCGAATCGTCGAACTGGCGGCGGAGCAGGGCATCTCTCCGCTCGCCTCTAGGCCGTCCGGACCGCGCCATTGGTGGCAGAGGCACCCCGGCGAACGGTGAGTCCGCGGCCACGGCAAGTACCCTGCCGCGGGAACGGTTGCGATCCCGGCGCGCGGCCGATGGTCGGCGCTGGGACTCTCACCCGGCCTGGAGCGGCACGATCGAGCGCAACACCGTGCCGCCGCCACGCGCTTGCTCCAGAAGCAGGCGGCCCCCGGGGGCGGCGGCGCGTGCAAATTGTCCAACCCGCTGCGGGACGCACGCGGCGGTATTCCCAGGCCGTCATCGGCTACCCGAAACTCCAGTTCGTCGGACACCGAGACCGACACGGCGACAATACTTCCAGCGGAGTGCCGAACGGCGTTGCTCAGGGCCTCCCTGACGACCGCCTCCGCGTGTTCGACCAGAAGGGGCGGCACCACGGTGTCGACGGCACCGTTGATTCGCACGGTGACGCGCGGGCCCCCATCCCCAGCCCCGGCGGCGATGTCCAGCAGCCGGCGGCGCAGGCCCTTCCGGTCGCGGGAAGCGACGGCGCGCAGGTTGAACGACCAGCGATGCCTGCTCGGCGATCGCGGCGACCTGGGACACTTCCCATGCGTCAAAGGGATCTGAACCGTGTCGACGCAGGCAGATCAGGACTCCCCCGTCGGTGGCGCCGGCCGGTATCGGGGCGATCTGCACCGGTCCCGAGTCGGCCCAGACCCGGGCAAGGGTGGGATTGGGCATCGGTATTTCCGAAGCGTCGCGGGGGGCCGCTGCGACGGTCACGGCCCTGGTCCATGCCTCGCCCCCGCGTGGCGACCATCTTGGCGATCGCCCGGTTTTTCGAATTGGCTGCCAGCCATGGCCGCCGGCCTCATCTCACCCTGCCCTTCGGGCAGCAACACCAACGCCCCGTCGGCGCTGGTCGCATCGGCAGTGCGTGCCGCGATCAGCGCCAGCGCCTCCCTCACCGTGTCGACGGATAGCAGGCGCGCCCTGATCTCTCCCGTGGTGATCAGCCACTGTTCCCGACGTCGAATCTCGTCGAACAGGCGCGCCCGCTGCCATGCCGATGCGGCGGCGGCCGTCACCGCCTGCACCGCTAGCACATCCCGCTCGGTAAACCCGCGGGATGAGGACCTTGTCCTCTACGTGTCTCGTCGTCGGAGGGTCATCGTGGAGGCAGGAGCGAGTGATGGATCGCCCGTACGGTCACGGTAGACGACCTTCCGGGCCGACCGGACTCGTGGCACATCGAGGAGGCCACCATGACACTGATCTGGCTCATCGTGTGGTTCATCGCGGACAGCGTGGGCAGCCACGAGCCGTTGACCTTCGGTCCGGTTAACGTCTGGACCGGAACGCTGATCCTGGCCATCGCCCTCGACCTCGCCGGTGCGCATGCCTCCAGAGCGTCGAGAAGGAGGCCGTGATCTCGCAGAGCCACGAAGCCTCTGTCTGTCTGGCATAACGGATTCCGCGGCTTCGGCGAGTGCTCGGATCACAGTAACCTTCGGCGACGAGGGGCCCTTTCACCGCGCGCCAGCACCACAGTCGTGCTCGCGGCAGACCATACGGCCGGTACCAGGCAGCAGACGTAGGCAACCATCCTTGCGGCGGCGGCGCCGCCCCTCCAGGTGGGCAAGGCGTCCGAGCGTAGCGTCACCGACCGATCCTGCCAACCCGTCCGCCTGGCCTAAGTGGACAACCGGCGACGCTCGGTGTCAACAGCACATTACTGGCAGCGCATCACCCTCGCGGTATCGACAGCGGGCCGCAGCCGGGGTTCCCATCGAGCACGTCCGGCGAGATCCCGCCGCCCACCACGGCGGCGGCCACCTCGGACAGCAGCGGGGTTGGCAAGCCGGTCATTATGGCTCCCGACCCTAGTTTTCGAGCGACTATGTCGCGAGCAAAGTCGGCGAGTTTGGCGGAGTGCGCATGTGCGTGGGCGCGCATCCTCGCCAGTGCCTCATCCAAATTGATGCCCAACTGATGGGCGAGCATCCCGACGGCCTGGTGAACGACCGACCGCAAGACCACCTGCTGGCCCTCGATGCCCGCGAGCGTCACGGCCCCTGGTTCGCTCGACAGCACGGACGGTTGGCCATGCTGGTAACCATCGACCTCATCGATGCCCCTGATCGTGCCGACCAGGGTATAGGTCATGGCATCCGATACGGAGCGCCAACTGCAGGCCCGCCCGATCCAAAGTACCCGGATCTCTCCGGTGGAGCAGCACGACACCCACCCGAATGGCACCGAGTTGCAGCGGCAAGGCGAACATCGCACGGGCCGCGGTCTCCGCGGCGGCGCGAGAGAACGCCGGCCACCTTCCCGCACAGGCCGATGCCTCGTCCCGGACGTCCGGGATGAGGACCTGGTAGCCCTCCCGGAACGCAATCCGTCCCGGGCCCTCGCCCAGCGCGAACTCCAGTTCGTCCAGCCGCGCGGCGAGCGCATCTCGTGACTCGGTGGCCGACGCGAAACACGACGCGTAGGCTGCGATCACCCGCGAGCCCGTCCATCGTCATTGCTGCGGCATCTCCGAGCCACCCTGCCCGTGCGCTCCATCACCTCTCGCCGTCCCAAGAGGGACATGCCAGAGCACCTCGACTCCGAGGCTTCGTCCCTTTCGGGTCGCGATGCTCGCCTCGCCGCCGAGCGCAGTCGCCGATCGCCGTATGTCCGCGCCGACGTTGAACTGCCGAACCTCCGACGCGTCTACGTGCGTGCCCTCGGCGGTGATACGTAGGGCGACCCCGTCAGCGGAGCCCGCCGTCAGCATCAGGTCGACCACCCACGGACGTCCGTACTGGGCGATGTCAAGGAACACCTCGTTGACGACGGTCAGAATGGCCTCCGCGATGATGTCGTCGACAAGCACGTCAACCGCCCCATCGGTCTCAACATGCGGGCTGGCGCCGAGCAGAGTGGCGAATCGATCGCAGGCCGACCTGAGCTGTCGTGTCACCGAGCATTCATCGCTCGCCGCGCCCGGCGGCTGGAGATCAAAGATGCTGGTGCGCAGATCAAGGATCGCGGAGTCCAACTCGACGACGATGTCGTCACACGTCAGCTCCAATTGAGCGTCCTTCGGGTGGATCGATGCCAGTGCCTGCAGGCGCATGCTGATCCCGAAAAGTCGTTGAATCACGACCTCTCGCAGATCTGCGGCGATGCGGTCACGCTCGCGCAGCACGATCTCGTTCTCCCGAGCGACTCGGGCGGCAGCACTGGCATGGGCCAGGCGCAGGCCGGCGGCCGCCTGGTTAACGAAGTTCTCGGCCATCTCATGGCTCGGCCCCAGCACGCAGGCCATCGTGGCCGCGGCCACCGAGCGCGGCATCCCGCACCTGCGGCTGAACGACGGCAACCTCGTGCAGCTCGGCCAGGGCGTGCACC
>JBIQML010000385.1:0-5183 GCA_044463405.1 Nakamurella lactea
CAGCACCACCACGTCCTCGAGGTTTCCGGCCGCGCCGCCGACAACCCCCGCCACGGATCACCACACGTCCACGACCCCGTCGCGGAGCGGCCGGCCGGCGACCACGTCACCGCCGTCGTCCCGTCACCAGACACCGTCGACCTCCCGTGACCACGCGCCGTCCACGTCCGGCCCGCACCCGCCGTCGACCAGCCCGACCCGTCCCACCGCTGGGCGCCCGACGGCACAGTTGCCGGGCGGCGGCACCGTGATGTTTCCGGGCCGCCGCCTGGTGGCGCTGTACGGCAATCCCTACGACGCCAACCTCGGCGCCCTCGGGCAGCAGGACCTGCCCGCCGCCATCCATCGGGCGAAGCAGGTGGCGCGCCAGTACGACCCGCTGTCCTCGGTTCCGGTGGTGCCGGCGTTCGAGATCATCGCCACCGTCGCGACGGCGTCCGCCGGCCCGGACGGCGACTATTCCGCCGAGTCCAGCGTCGCCGACCTTCGCCCCTGGGTGACCGGGGCCGGCAAGGCCGGCATGTACGTGATCCTCGACCTGCAGGCGGGCCGGGCGGACCTGCTGGACCAGGCCAAGCGGTACACCGACCTGCTGGCGCTGCCCTACGTCGGACTGGCCATCGACCCGGAGTGGGCGCTGCGCGCCGATCAGTATCCGCTGCAGCAGATCGGCAGCGTGGACGCCGCCCAGGTCAACCGCGTGATCGACTGGCTGGGCGCGTTGACCGCTCGGCACCACCTTCCGCAGAAGGTGTTGGTGCTGCACCAGTTCCGGCTGGCCATGCTGCAGCACGAGTCCGCCATCCACACCGGCAACCCGCACGTGGCGGTGCTGATCCACATGGACGGACAGGGCCCGCCCGGGTCGAAGGACGACACCTGGCGATCCGTGGTGGCGGCGGCCCCGGACGGCGTGTCGTTCGGATGGAAGAACTTCTACGTCATGGACCCGCGGACGCTCACCCCCGAGGAGACCATGGCCCACCGGCCGCAGCCGCTGATGATCTCCTATCAGTAATGGTGCATGCTGCCGCTGACGTTCCGGCCTGCCGAATCGCCGGGCCGCCATCAGAGCACGACGCGGCTGCTGCAGCGGAGCGAACGGACCGCCGCTCGGTCGTCCCCTCACACACCCGGCCGGCGCACTTGGGCGCGAAGAACGTTCTTCTGGATCTTCCCGGTGGACGTCTTGGGTAGCGCGGTGAAGATCACCCGCCGTGGCGACTTGAACCGGGCGAGATGCGCGCGGACGTGCTCGATGACGTCCGCCGCCGTGAGCGTCGCGCCCTCGCGGACGGTCACGAAGGCCACCGGGATCTCACCCCAGACGGGATCGGGCATGCCGACGACCGCTGACTCCACCACGGACTCGTGGGCGTCGATCGTCCGCTCGATCTCAACCGAGGCGACGTTCTCGCCACCCGTGATGATGATGTCCTTGCGGCGGTCACGTATCTCGACATAGCCATCGGGATGCTTGACCGCCAGGTCCCCGGTCAGGAAACAGCCCGAACGGGAGACGCCCGCCGTCGCGGTCTCGTCGCGGTAGTAGCCGAGCATGACGTTGTTCCCATGAACTGCCAGCTCCCCGATCGTCTCACCATCGGCCGGAACGTCACGGCCCTCGTCGTCGAGGACGCGCAACGGTGCCGCGACGATGTTGCCGATGCCTTGACGCGCTCGGAGCCTCGACGCCTCGAGCTGGCCCTGGGAGTCCCATTCCGGCTGCCATTCGTTGACGGCGATGGGGCCGAAGGTCTCGGTGAGCCCGTAGAGGTGGGTGACGTCCATACCCAAAGGTTCGAGTCGAGCCAGCAGGGCAGGCGACGGAGGCGATCCGCCCGTGCTGACCCGTACCCGTTGGGGCATCGCGACCGCGGAGGGATGCTCCGCGATGAGGGTCAGGACCGTCGGCGCGGCGCTGAGATGGCTGATCCGCCCGCTGCCCAGGTGCTTCCAGACCTCCGCGGGTTCGACAGTACGCAGGCACACGTGCGTTCCCCCGGCGGCGGTGACCGCCCACGTCAGGCACCAGCCGTCGCAGTGGAACATCGGCAGGGTCCAGAGGTATCTCGCCCCGGGACCGAGCCTCAGGTGGTACGCCATCGCCAGGGCCTGCAGGTAGGCACCACGATGGTGGTACATGACGCCCTTGGGCCTGCC
This sequence comes from Nakamurella lactea, assembly GCA_044463405.1. Lineage (GTDB taxonomy): Bacteria > Actinomycetota > Actinomycetes > Mycobacteriales > Nakamurellaceae > Nakamurella > Nakamurella lactea_B. Next base: position 2,164 of record JBIQML010000385.1, read on the forward strand.
GGTCGTACCCGAGGTGTAGTTGATCGCAATCAACTGCTCGTCGGCGACCGCGCACGCGTCGCCGGGGTCCGATGGCGCCGCCGACAGCCATCCTTCGTACTCGTCCTCGTCACCGCCGGCAATGAGAACCCGCGTGCCCAGGCGTCGTGCGGACGACCGCGCGATCTCGGCGAACTCGTGAGTCGCCACCAACAGGCTTGCTCCGGAATGTTCGAGGATATAGACGATCTCGTCGGACGAGAGACGCACATTGATCGGTACGAGGGCGGCCCCTCGGGCCGGAACGAAGTGGTGCAGTTCGAGCATGACGTGACTGTTGGCGCACAGCGCCGCGACGCGGTCCCCGGCTCCAACAGCATCCGCAGCGAGAGCGCTCACTCCGCGAGCCACCCGCCCGGCGAACTCGGCATAGCTGAAACGACGATCTCCGTCGATGACCGCTGTCCGATCCGCGAAGGCGGTGGCGGAGCGGTCCACAAATGCGACGGGGGTGAGGGGGGCGAACGTGAAGTCGGCCCGTGGCGGCTTGCGCACATCGGATGACACACCGGGACGCTACCGAGCGTTCGCCCGGGCGTCAATGCCGCCACCGAGGGGGCGTTGTCGTTGATCGTCGGCCTGCGCTCGACCCCGCGCGCCCGAATGCCATGACCCATCGCCGTTCCCCGGTGACACGGCGCTTCGCACCGATATTTCCTACCAGTAGCGCGGTCTCACGCCGCCGGGTTGGGCCGGTCGGCCAGCGCCCGCGCCTCCTGCCGCAGGTAGCGACGCATCGTTCGTCCGGCGATCAGCCCCACCGCCCACGCCATGGGGCCCGTCACCCGGAGCGACAGCCGGACCGTGCTGCCCGGACCGGTCGGCTGCAGGTGGTGGTCGGCCACGATCACGAAGCCCGGTCCCCTGCTGCTCCACCGGAAGGACCGCCCCCGTGAGACCTCGTCCACCGTCCAGACCGCGGGGCGCAGCCCCGGTTGCAGCACCCGTGCGGTGGTGCCGACCTCCAGGGGTCCGTCGGGCTGCACGGAGGTGAACGTCGGGCACCACTCCGGCCACGCCGGAAGGTCTTCCAGCGTCTCCCACAGCGTCGCGGGCGCCGCACCGGACGGCTCGCTGACGGTGATCTGCATCGGCTGCTACTCGCCCACGGTCTCGCCGTCCGGAAGGAGCGCGGCCGGTGCCTGCACCTCCGGCAGCGCGACCCCGGTGTCCACCTCGGCGAAGTGGCAGGCCACCGGGTGCCCCTGCCCCCGATCCACCAGCTCCGGAACCTCGGTGGCGCAGATGTCCTGGGCGCGCCAGCATCGGGTGCGGAACCGGCAGCCGGACGGCGGGTTCGACGGGTTCGGCACGTCGCCCTGCAGCACGATCCGCTTGCGGACCCCGCGGACCGTCGGGTCGGGCACCGGCGCGGCGGACAGCAGCGCCTGCGTGTAGGGATGGCTCGGTTCGGAGTAGACCTGCTCCCTGGTGCCGGTCTCCACGATCTTGCCCAGGTACATCACCGCGACCCGGTCGGAGATGTGCCGCACCACCGTCAGGTCGTGCGCGATGAAGATGTAGGCCAGGCCCCACTCGTCCTGGATCTTCTTGAGCAGGTTCACCACCTGCGCCTGCACGGACACGTCCAGCGCCGACACCGGCTCGTCCAGCACCAGCAGGTCCGGATTGAGCGCCAGCGCGCGCGCCACCCCGATCCGCTGTCGCTGTCCGCCGGAGAACTCGTGCGGGTAGCGCCTCGCGTGCGCGGCGCTCAGACCCACCGTCTCCAGCAGTTCCGAGACCCGCCGCGGACCGCCGCTGCCGTGCCACATGCCGTGCACCCGCAGCGGTTCCGCGATCAGGTTCATCACCGTCATGCGCGGGTCGAGCGAGGCGAACGGGTTCTGGAACACGATCTGCATGCCCTGCCGGATGGTCCGCATCCGGGAGCGCGGCAGCACGGTGATGTCCTGGTCCTTGAACTCGATGGTGCCGCTGGTCGGATCCAACAGCCGGATCAGCGTCCGGCCGAGCGAGGTCTTGCCGCAGCCGGATTCCCCCACCACGCCGAGGGTCTCGCCCGCGGCGACGTCCAGCGAGACACCGTCGACGGCATGCACGGCGCCGACGTTCCTGCGCAGCAGGCCCTCGGTGATCGGGAAGTGCTTGACCACGTCGCGGGCGCGCAGCAGCGTCTCGCCGCGGACCGGCCTGTCACCCGACATGATCGGGCCCCGCATCCTGGGCGGCGCCCCGGACCGCCGTCACGCCGGACAGCTCGTCCACGAAGTGGCAGGCCGACCGGTGGGCGCCGGACTGCACGTCCCTGAGCTCGGGCCGCTCGGTGCGGCAGATCTCCCTGCCGCGGGACAGCGAGCATCGCGGGTGGAACGGGCATCCCGGAGGCAGGTGCCCGAGATCGGGCGGGCTGCCGGGGATCGGACGCAGCCACTTCTCGGTGCCGGTGGTCTGCGGCAGGCTGCCCAGCAGGCCGAGCGTGTAGGGGTGACGGGGTGCGGCGAAGATCGTGTTCACGTCACCGGATTCCACCACGTGGCCGGCGTACATCACGATCACCCGGTCCGCCATCTCCGCGATCAGGCCGAGGTCGTGCGTGATCAGCACCATGCTGGCGTGGGTGTCGCGCTGCGCCTCCCGGAGCACCTCCATGATCTGCGCCTGGATGGTGACGTCCAGCGCGGTGGTCGGCTCGTCGGCGATCAGCAGCGGCGGCGCGTTGGTCATGCCCATGGCGATCATGGCGCGCTGGCGCATCCCGCCGGAGAACTCGTGCGGATACTGCTCGTAACGCCGCTCCGGCTGCGGCATCCCGACCGACTCCAGCATCCCGACGCCGCGCCGCCGCACCTCGTCGGCGGGCAGCGATTCGTGTGCCAGGATCGCCTCGCGGATCTGCCGGCCGACCTTCAGCACGGGGTCCAGGCAGGTCATCGGATCCTGCGGGATCAGGGCGATCTGGCGACCTCGGACCTGCCGCATGCGCGAGCGCGACAGCGTCAGCAGGTTCACCCCCCGGA
>JBIQML010000386.1:0-5179 GCA_044463405.1 Nakamurella lactea
CCCAGGGCGGCAGGCCGCTGGCCGTCAGCACGGGCGTCCGGGGCCGGGACAGCAGCGCCGCCAGCAGGGCCCCGTCGCCGGAGCCGTCCGGCTCGATGACGATCAGGCTGCGCGGCCGGTCGAACGCCGCCCCGTCCAGCTGCTCGGCGACCGAGCGCAGTTGCGCGCCGGCGGTGGCCAGGGCGGGCAGCAGCCGGTAGCGATCACCGGCCTGCAGTGCCTGCGGATCGGTCAGCGCGTCGGCGCCGTCAGTCCCGGGGGCCACCGTCGGCCTCGTCCAGCAGCAGCACCGGTATGCCGTCCCGCACCGGGAACACGCGGCCGCACTCCGTGCAGGTCAGCGCCGCGGCCTCCGGGTCGGTGGGGGTGCCGGGCGTCAGCGGCGCGTGGTGCTCGGCCGGGCAGGCCAGCACCGACAGCAGTTCCGGGTCGAGTTCCAGTGCCATCCCAAGGTCCTTCCGCCGCGGACGCCTTCGGCACTCGACGGTACTGCGTGACGTGCGACCGCCGCGTCAGGACCGGATCAGGGCGAGCACCTCGTCGCGCAACTCGGCCATCCGGACGCCGTCGGCGGCCTCCACGTTCAGCCGCAGCAGCGGCTCGGTGTTGCTGGAGCGCACGTTGCACCAGCTGCCGTCCGGCAGCGTCACCGTCACGCCGTCCAGCTCGTCGACCTCGCCGTCCCGTTCGGCCGCCCACGCCCTGATCCGCTGCTGCACCCCGGCCGGATCCGTCACCGTGGAGTTGATCTCGCCGGACTCGGCGTAGCGCTGGTAGTCGGTGACCAGCTGCGACAGCGGCGCCGGTTGCCCGCCCAGTGCCGCCAGCACGTGCAGCGCCGCCAGCATGCCGGTGTCGGCCCGGAAGAAGTCGGCGAAGTAGTAGTGCGCGGAGTGTTCGCCACCGAAGATGGCGCCGGTGGTCGCCATGTCGGCCTTGATGTAGGAGTGGCCGACCCTGGTCCGCACGGCGGTCCCGCCGGCATCCTCCACCAGTTCCGGCACGGCCCGCGAGGTGATCAGGTTGTACAGCACGGTGGAGCCGGGCCGGCGCCGCAGCTCGCGCAGCGCCACCAGCGCGGTGATGGCGCTCGGCGAGACCGGCTCGCCCCGCTCGTCGATCACGAAGCAGCGGTCCGCGTCACCGTCGAAGGCCAGCCCGAGGTCCGCGCCGACCCGCCGCACGTGGGCCCGCAGGTCGACCAGGTTCGCCGGGTCCAGCGGGTTGGCCTCGTGATTCGGGAAGGTGCCGTCCAGCTCGAAGTACAGCGGCTGGAGGGTGATCGGAAGCCCCTGCAGCACCTCGGGCACGGTCAGGCCGGCCATGCCGTTGCCGGCGTCCACCGCCACCCGCAGCGGCCGGATGCCGGTCAGGTCGACCAGTCCGCGCAGGTGGGCGGCGTAGTCGGGCAGCAGGTTTCGGGCGGTGACGGTGCCCGCGGCCGGCGCCGGTTCGGGGACGTGACCGTCGAGCACGGCCATGGCATCGTCCCGGATGCGGGCCAGCCCGCTGGACAGGCTGACCGGGACGGCACCGGCCAGGCACAGCTTGATGCCGTTGTACCGGGCGGGGTTGTGCGAGGCGGTGAACATCGCGCCGGGCAGCCCGAGCGCCCCGGAGGCGTAGTACAGCAGGTCGGTGGAGGCCAGCCCGGCGTCCACCACGTCCAGGCCAGCCGCCGTGACACCCTCGGCCATGGCGGCGGCCAGCGCCGGGGACGAATCCCGCATGTCGTGGGCGATCACCACGGCGGCGGCGCCACCACCGGCGTCACCGCCCACGAACCGGGCGAAGGCGCCGCCCACCGCTCGAACCGCGTCGGGCGTGAGTTGCTCGCCGACCAGCCCGCGGATGTCGTAGGCCTTGACGATGGCGGACAGCGCTGACGCGGCTGCTGAGGACACCCGTGCTCCCTGGGCTCGGCGATAGGACTGCGGGACACCGATGACGCGGCCACCGGGCAGCGTCGCGGCGTCTCACCCCCCGATGACGACCATTGTGCTGCCCGGCCCGCGGCCAGAGGTAGCCCGCGGATTCCGGCCTATTCGGGGAAGCGCAGCACCCGCAGGTGGCCCCGCCGGCCGGTGACGACCGGTGGGGTGGGCTCGGGCAGGTGCTCGGCCCGGCCGGCCTCGCGCACGGCGTCGGCGAGCGCCTCCAGGTCGTCCGGACCCTGGGTGGGCTCGCTGAAGCCGTCGGCCGGCCGCACCACCTCCCAGCCCTTGGGGGCCGTCAGCCCGGCCGCGTGCTCGGTGCACAGGTCGTAGGAGTGCGGTTCCGCGGCGGTGGCCAGCGGCCCGACCACCGCGGTGGAATCCGCATAGGCGAACGTGAGGGTCGCGACAGCCGGGTTCACGCACCCGGTTCGCGAGCATCGACGCACTCTGGCCACCGGCGGAGATTATCCCCGCGGACGCCTCGGGCGTCGGCGGCACGCCGGGATGGTCCGTTTCGGGCGCCGGATCGAGCCGACCGGTCACCCGAATCCGACCGACCGAGTCGCCGAAAAGGCTCGACCCGGTGCACCGCGGGCCGACCCTCCCCCCGGCCCCTACACTGACGCCGTCATGGCCACCGAACCCGAGCGCGGGCGCCGGCCGCCGCTGGTCCACCGGGACCGCCGCGGGCGGGGCCTGCGAATGCCGCTGATGCCCGCCCAGCTACCCGGGTTCCGCACCCGAGCGGAGGCGTTCGACCAGGCGGTGCTGGACGCGGTGGCCGACCTGGAGGACCGCTGGCCCGGCCAGTTGGCCGCCATCGAGTTCGCCGCCGACGAGGTTCCGCCGCTGCCGTCCGGGCCGGTGCTGCCATCCAGCGACGTCGTGGTGGACGGCGGCGTGCCGCTGTCGCGCTTCCTGCCGCCGGGGGTGGACGCCAAGGGCCGTCCCACCAAGGCCAGGATCGTGATCTACCGGCGCCCGGTGGAAGTGCGCTCCCGGCACGCGGCCGACGTCGGCGACCTGATCGCCGACGTCTTGGAGGAACAGATCAGTGCGGTGCTGGGCAACGGCACCGGGCAGTGAGGCGGCGCCGTCGAACCGCTGGAAGCCGCAGCCGCCGCACCGGGTAGTTGGCCATCGGTGAGGCCGCGGACGGCAGCCTCAGACGGCCATGCGCTTGAGGCGGCGCCGCTCCCGCTCGCTCAGGCCGCCCCAGATCCCGAAGCGCTCGTCGTGCGCCAGCGCGTACGCCAGGCACTCCACACGCACGGGGCAGACGCTGCAGATCTTCTTGGCCTCCCGGGTGGATCCGCCCTTCTCCGGGAAGAACGCCTCCGGGTCCGTTTGGGCGCACAGGGCACGTTCATGCCAGTCCGCATCCTCGGTGCCGAGGGTGCCGACAAGCGCGTCCGCGATCTCCCGCATGCGCAGGTCCCCCAGATCGGTGGTCATCGGCCACTCCTTTCCGTGCGATGTCCCCGAGCGAGCCGCGCGGCTCCGCAACCCCATACCCCACGGGGTCGGCGACCCGATCGAACAAATGACATCGATGTGATTACACAGGTGTGTCCTGCCCCACGTCAAGCCCGGGCGGAGTGCTATAAGGGCGCCGGGCCCGGGGCGCGATCGGGCGATCGGCCTCGCAAGCCGGCCACGCCCGAGCCCCAAGCGGAGATATTCCCGCCCCGATGTCCGATTCTCCCGCCGTGCTCGCAGCGGTCGGCGCGTGCTCCGTCAGCGGCATCCGAACGTCGGCCGCCCCGCGCTGGGGTGCCGGCGGACTCGTCCGGCGCGGCCGCACCCCGGCCCCGTCCGGCGGTCGGGCAGACTGGTGCCTCATGGCGCAGCACCGGTCGGGCAGCTGGATCTTCCCCGTGGTCTGCGTGGTCACCGCGGTCGGGGCGGTGCTCTGCCACCGCGGGGCGAACCCGCTGGGCCTGTGGGTGTTCGTCACCGTGCTCGGCGGCTGGATCATCACGCTGTGCCTGCACGAGTTCGCGCACGCCGCGCTGGCCCTGGCCGGCGGCGACCGCTCGGTCCGGGCACGCGGGTACCTGACGCTCAACCCGCTGCGCTACACCGACGCCGCCAACAGCCTGCTGATCCCGGTGCTGCTGCTGGCGATCGGCGGCATCCCGCTGCCCGGCGGCGCCGTGCTGGTGGAGCCGGGCCGGCTGCGGTATCGCTGGTGGTCCTCGGTGGTGTCGGCCGGCGGTCCGGCGACCAACCTGATCGCGGGGGTGGCGCTCGCCTGGGTGGCGGCGCCGTTCGCCAGCGGGCTGGGCGCGGCGCTGTCCTTCCTGGCCCTGCTGCAGTTCGTCGCCGGCATCCTGAACCTGCTGCCGGTCCCCGGCTTCGACGGGTACGGCATCATCTCGCCGTACCTGTCGCCCCGGTTCACCCGGATGATCGCCCCGTACCGGACCTGGCTGCCGCTGCTCGCCTTCGCGATCATCTGGTTCATCCCCGGGGTCAGCCGGGTGCTGTTCGACGGCGGCTTCGCCCTGCTGGACGCGGCCGGCGGGAGCCAGCTGCTGGCCTCGGTCGGCTCCGGGCTGTTCCAGTTCTGGCGCTGAGCGACCCGGACCGGGCGCCGCGCTCCGCCCGTCACCCGGTCTGGAAGGATCGTTCACCGTGAAGATCGTGGTGCTCGCCGGCGGCGTCGGCGGCGCGAAGTTCCTGCTCGGCGTCAAGTCCTTCCTCGGCTGGAGGGCGTTCGGCGACCGGCCCGCAGACTCGCCCCACCGGGCGACGGCGGTGGTCAACACCGCGGACGACATCCGGCTGCACAACCTGCAGATCTGCCCGGACCTGGACTCCTGCCTGTACACCATCTCCGGCGCGGCCGACCCGGACCGAGGCTGGGGCCGGGTGGACGAGACCTGGGCGGTGGCAGCGGAACTGGCCGAGTACGGGGCGGAGGCTCCGTGGTTCTCGCTGGGCGACAAGGACATTGCCACGCACCTGATCCGGACCCGGATGCTGGATGCCGGCTACCCGCTGTCCGCGGTGACCCGGGCGCTGGCCGACCGCTGGCACCCGGGCGTGACGCTGCTGCCGATGTCGGACGACCGGGTGGAGACGCACGTGGTGGTGGCCGACCCGGACGCGGCCGGCGGACCGGGCGGTGACGGGGCCCCGGGCGGTGACGGGGCCCAGGGCGGACCGGGACAGGGTGCCGGCTCCGGGCAGCCGCCGCTGGTGGCGATCCACTTCCAGGAGTGGTGGATCCGGCATCG
>JBIQML010000387.1:0-5150 GCA_044463405.1 Nakamurella lactea
AGCCGGCGGTGGCCAGCCACGGTGAGCCAGAGGTGTTGATCGCCGTCCTGCCGGACGGGTCGGCGATCACCGTGCGGTGCCCCTTCAGCAGCACGATCGCGCCGGACCGGGCCGCGGCCGCGCGCACCGAGGCCATCCGCTCGTCCGGGTCGAGATCGTCGAACAGCCGGGCGAACTCGCCGGCGTGCGGGGTCAGCACGGTGACGGCTCCGCGCCGGCGACGGGCGGCCAGCAACGTCGGCACCCGCGCCAGCAGCGTCAGGCCGTCCGCGTCCACCAGCACCGGCACATCGGAGGCCAGCACGTCGCGCAGCCGGGCCAGCGCCGCGCCGTCGGTGCCCATCCCCGGCCCGGCCACCCAGGCCTGCACCCGCCCCGCCTCGCCCGGTTCCGGCGAGGCCACCACTTCCGGCCAGCGCTGCAGCACCGCATCGCTCTGGGGGCCGGCGTAGCGCACCAGACCGGGGCGCAGCCGGACGGCTCCGCCCACGGACAGGATCGCCGCGCCCGGGTATTGCTGCGAGCCGGCCAGGATCCCGACCACGCCCTGGGAGTACTTGTCGTCGCCCGGCCCGGGCCGTGGCAGCAGCGCCCGCGCGTCGTCGTCGGTCAGCACGACGGCGTCGCAGCCGGCGTCAGGGGTCAGGTCCGCGGGGTCCATGCCGATGGGCGCGAGGCGGACGTCGCCGGCGATGTCGTCGGCCAGTAGCAGCCCGGTCTTGAGCCCGCCGACGGTGACGGTGACGTCGGCCCGGAACGCGGGGCCGTCGGTGCGTCCGGTGTCGGGGTCGATGCCGCTGGGCAGGTCGACGGCGATCTGCCACCCGGCGCCTCGGGCGGCCTGCTCGACCAGATCGTCCATCGGGGCGCGCAGCGGCGGCCGGGCGCCGAGCCCGACCAGCCCGTCCAGCACGGCGTCCGCGCGGTCGAGCAGGGCCGGAACCGTCAGGTCGTCGGCGCCGATCACCCGGCCGCCGGCCCGGCGCAGCGCCGCCAGCCCGCCGGGATGCGCCCTGCCCGGCACCGCCAGGATCGCCGTCACCGCCATGCCGCGTCGCCGGAGGGTGGCGCCGGCGTACAGCGCGTCACCGCCGTTGTTGCCGGCCCCGACCAGCAGCACCGCGTGCCGGCCGGGCACCGGGGAGGGCATCCGGGCGGTGACGGCGTCCGCGACGGCGCGGGCGGCCCTGGCCATCAGCGCCGGATCCCCGACCTCCGCGAGCGCGATCGCCTCGGCGGCCCGGATCTGCTCGGCGGTGTAGCTGCGCATCACCCCTGAACTGTGGCACGCCCGGACCCGAACCTGCCATCGGCGGGGCTTGCGGCCCGATCGCGCCCGAGGGTCATCGGCGCGTCGCCGCGTCACCCCGTTGATCGAGCACCACCTTTACCCACCGAGCACCCAGGATCGCAGGTGCTCGGTTCGGGAAACTGGTGCTCGATCACCAGGAAGCCGGGGCCTCGGTTCGGGAAACTGGTGCTCGATCGGAAATCTCCGGAAACGCCTCCGCAGCCCGATCGCCCCCGCCACCCGGACCCGGCTACCCCAGCCCGATCACCACGGCCGCCGCGATGCCCGCGTCGTGGGACAGCGAGATCCGCCAGTGGCGGATGCCCAGGTCGGCGCAGGCGGCCGCCACCGTGCCGGTGACCTGCAGCGTCGGCCGGCCGGACGCCTCGGACAGCACGGTGCAGTCGTGCCAGTCCATGCCCGCCGGCACCCCGAGCGCCTTGGCCACCGCCTCCTTGACGGCGAACCGCGCCGCCAGCGATGCCGACGACCGCGCCGATCCGGAGACGGTGATGCGCTCCGGACCGGTGAACAGCCGGAGCGCCAGCGCGGGGGTGCGCCGCATCGCCGAGGCGAACCGGTCCACCGCCACCACGTCGACGCCCACGCCGATCACACCGGGCAGGCCGGGCACGCCGGTGGGCTCCGGGATCACCGTCACCGCTATTCCACCGTCACCGATTTGGCCAGGTTGCGGGGCTTGTCGATGTCGTAGCCGCGGCCCCGGGCGATCTCCGCGGCCAGGATCTGCAGCGGCACGGTGGCCACCAGGGGCTGCATCAGGGAGGGCACCCGGGGCAGTTCGATGAGCGTGTCGGCGAACGGCGCCACGGTGTCGTCCGCGGTCTCGGCGATCACGATCGTGCGGGCGCCGCGGGCCTGGATCTCCCGGATGTTGGACAGGATCTTCGAGTGCAGCGTCGGCTGCGACTTCGGCGACGGCGTCACCACCACCACCGGCTGGCCGTCCTCGATCAGCGCGATCGGCCCGTGCTTGAGCTCGCCGGCGGCGAATCCCTCGGCGTGCATGTAGGCCAGTTCCTTGAGCTTGAGCGCCCCCTCCAGCGCCACCGGATATCCGACGTGCCGGCCCAGGAACAGCACCGCGCGGGCGCCCACCAGGTCCCGGCCGACGTCGCGCACCGCGTCCATCCCGGTGAGCGTCTCCGCGACGGCGTCCGGAATCTGGGCCAGCTGCTCGAACTCCCGCGCCACCTCGTCCGGGTACTTGGTGCCGCGGGCCTGCGCCAGCGCCAGGCCGACCAGGTAGTTGGCGGCGATCTGCGCCAGGAACGCCTTGGTGGAGGCCACCCCGATCTCCGGCCCGGCGTGCGTGTAGAGCACCGCGTCGGACTCCCGGGGGATCTGCGAGCCGTTGGTGTTGCACACCGCCAGCACCCTGGCCTTCTGCCGCCGCGCGTGCCGGATGGCCTCCAGCGTGTCCATCGTCTCGCCGGACTGGGACACCGCCACCACCAGCGTCTCCCGATCGAGAACCGGGTCACGGTAACGGAACTCGCTGGCCAGCTCGACCTCGACCGGCAGCCGGGTCCAGTGCTCGATGGCGTACTTGGCGACCAGCCCGGAGTGATAGGCCGAGCCGCACGCCACCACGAACACCTTGTCCACGGTGCGCAACTCGTCCTCGCCCATCCGCTGCTCGTCCAGCAGGATCCGCCGGCCGTCGAAGTGCCCGCGCAGCGTGTCGGCCAGCGCGGTCGGCTGCTCGGCGATCTCCTTGTCCATGAACGTCGGGTAGCCGCCGCGCTCGGCCGCTGCGATGTCCCAGTCGACGTGGAAGTGCGTGCCCTGCACCGGGTTCGCGTCAAGATCGGTGACGGAGTAGCCGTCCGGCGTGAGCGTCACGACCTGGTCCTGGCCGAGCTCGACGGCGTCCCGGGTGTGCTGCAGGAAGGCGGCAACGTCGCTGGCCAGGAACATCTCGCCGTTCCCGACGCCGAGCACCAGCGGGGACGAGCGCCGTGCCGCGACGATCTCGCCGGGCCGGTCGGCGTGCATGGCCACCAGGGTGAAGGTGCCGTGCAGCCGCCGGCAGACCGCGCGCATGCTGCCGGTCAGGTCGCCGGCGGTGGGACCGCCACCGAACGCCCGGCCCAGCAGGTGGGCCACCACCTCGGTGTCGGTGTCGCTGCGCAGTTCCACCCCGGCGGCCTCGAGTTCGCCGCGCAGCGCGGCGAAGTTCTCCACGATGCCGTTGTGGATCAGGGTGAGCTCGCCGGTGGCGTCGGCGTGCGGGTGGGCGTTGCGGTCGGTGGGCCCGCCATGCGTCGCCCAGCGGGTATGACCCATGCCCGTGGTGCCGGCGAGCGCGGAACCGTCGCCGATCTCGGCGCGCAAGTTGGCCAGCACGCCGGCCTTCTTGGCGGTGACGACGCCCCCGTCCGGGGCCTGCACGGCCACGCCGGCCGAGTCGTATCCGCGGTATTCCAGCCGCGCCAGGCCGTCCATGATCAGCGGCAGGGCGGGCCGCGGTCCGGTGTATCCCACGATGCCGCACATGGCCGTCAGGGTATCGGCCGGCCGGGCTGCCGGTGGCCCTATCCGGGCGGCAGCGCGGTGATTCCGCGCGTCGGGCGGGTTTCGGGTGCGCGCAGCCATGCGCAGCGGGCGGCCTGCGCGCACTTGCGAGCGTGCCGGTGCTCGAGGGGGTCAGGCGTGCCGGGAGTGGCACGGCTCGCCGGCGGCGTGGCACCCGCAGCCGCCGTCCGGCGCGACGCCGTCCGGATCCTCCGTCACCGCCCCCATCCGGCAGAAGCAGGAGGCGGTGACGGGAACGTCGGCGCCGGCCGCGGCCAGGGCGAGTTGCTGCGCGACGATCGCCGCCGCCTCGTGCTTGCCCAGCCGGAGCAGGCACTCGTGGTACCCGACCAGGCTCCATACGTTGCCGGGGTGCTGGCAGGCCCGGGGCAGCGTGTCGTCAAGGCCAAGGTCCGCCCGGTAGACGGCCTCCGCCTCCGCGTACCGGCCCTGCTCGGCCAGCAGCGCCCCATAGGCGTGCCGGGTGGGCTGCATCCAGCCCCAGGGCTCGTCGTAGGGCAGGGAGTCGTCCAGTTCGATGGAGTGGCGCAGGTGCGCGAACGCCTCGTCGATGTGGCCGCGGCGGTACTCCAGCTCGCCGTCCAGCATGGCGCCGGCCACCGCCAGGATGTCTCGGCAGGTGTTGTTGAACAGGGTGCGGGAGTCCGGGACCCTCGTCACCGCCGCCGCGAACGCCGCTCGCTCGGTGGTCGCAGCGTCGACGTGGCCGGTGGCCGCGTGCGCGACGCCGCGGGCGTAGTGGGTCATCGCGGTGGTGACGCAGTACAACTCGGGGTCGTCCGGCAGCGGGGTGTCCATGAGTTCGGCCCAGCGGCCGAACCGGATCAGCACGTGCAGCCGGATCGACAGGAAGCCCTCCAGCCAATCGGCCATCGGGGGTTGCGCGACCCGCAGCAGCTCCTCGGGGATGGAGGCGATCAGGTCGTCGGCGGCCTGCAGCGCCGCGGCGGACCGTCCGGCGAACATCGCGCCGTAGACAAGGAAGTGGTAGTCGTGGCAGCGGTAGAGCGTGTAGAAGTTCATGGAACCCGCTGCGGCGCGGTATTTCTCGTCCACGGCGACGGCGGCGGTGTTGTCCCGGATGACGCTGCGGTAGTCGCCGCACAGCACGTCCAGGTGGGTGGGCATGTGCCGCAGGTGCCCGGCATCCGGGACCAGTTCGCGCAGCGCGTCACCGGCCCACAGCGCGCTCTCCGGGTGCGCGGACATCTCCATCAGGTGAATGTAGAAGTGCAGCAGCCCCGGGTGCTGCCGCCCGCCGGGTGCGGCCAGCGCCTGCTCCAGGATCTGATGCGCCTCG
>JBIQML010000388.1:0-5120 GCA_044463405.1 Nakamurella lactea
CGCGTGCATCTCGCCGGCGGGCCGCCGGTGTGGGCGATGTGCGCCATCGACGCGCTCGGCATCCCGCTGATGACCGGCTCCGACGCCACCATCACTGCTACCGACCCGCACAGCCGCGAACCGGTACGCATCGAGCGCGACGGTCAGGACTGGCGCTGGAACCCGCCCACCACAACAGTGCTCGTCGTCCAACCCGCGGGCGATCTCGAGCCGGGCACGGCCAGTGCGGACCGCGTCTGCCCGCACATCCACTTCGTCACCCGCCCCGAACACGCCAGCGCCTACCTCGCGGCGCAGCCACAGCTGGCCGGGGCGCTGCTCGACCAGCGCTGCGCCATCCAGTTCGCCGACGCGCTGTTCGGCCCCCTCCTCCACGGTGCTGCCGGCACCGGCAGCGCGGCACCGGCCGGCCGATGAGCCCGCGAGGGCCTGGTCCAGCGGGCCGGCGCGAAGGACGCACGGGCCGTCTCCGTCGTGCTGACCCGGGGCGGCCGCCAGATGGCCGCGCGGGTCCTGCACGAACGCGAGACGACCCTGACCGGCGCGCTGTCCGCCCTGGCGCCGGAGCAGATCGACAACCTTGCGGCAGCACTGGACACGATGCTGACCTCCGTCACCCTCGCCAGGGTCGACGAACGCTCCCGGCACCCCCACGACCACCCGCAACCGTGGCTGTGTCGGCTCTGCGACTTCGAGGCGTGCGGCCGCAGCCGGGGCCACTGCCCGGTGAACAACGCGCGCGGCTCGGCAGCACGGTGGCGATGCGAGGTTGCCTCGTCCGGGTCAGCCGTGGGCGTCCAGCCAGTCCTGCCGATCCCAGACCCGGTGCCGGCCGAGCAACGCGGACAGGCCCTCGGTGAACTCGGCGTTCGGTTCGGCTGCCGTCACGATGCCCGGGGCGTCGAGGTCGATGCCGGCGGCCCGCAGCACGGCCTGCCCGTCACCCCAGCCACCGAGTGGCTTGAGGTGACGCAGGCACTCGGCCAGCAGGATCGACAGCTGTGGATCGTGCAGGTCGCCGATCCCGTCGGCCACCAGCACCGCGTCGTACTCGATGGAGCGGGTGGCGGCGAAGATCCGGTCCACCGGCACCGATTCCTGGGTATCGCCGACGTCTCCGCCGGTGGCCGCCATGGTGCGCAGCACGGCCCCGCGGTCGGTCATTGCCGCGCGCAGCGTCGCGACGCCGGACAGGTCGGCGCCGGGACCCATCACCACGCCCATCACCCGGCCGGCGATCGGCCCCGGTTCGGTGACGATCTGGGACAGCGCCGGCGACGGCTGGACCTGTCCGGCCGGTTCGCCGTCCGGGGTGGGCAGGCCGAGTCCGGACGCCACCTTCTGGCACAACTCGCTGTCGATCCGGGCCAGGTTGCCGACCATCCGCTCCCGGACCGACCGCTCGAAGCAGCGGCCCAGCTCGAAGGTGAACGCGCTCTCGATGTGCCGCTTCTCGATGTCCGTCATGCTCCGGTAGAACAGCGCGGCCTGGGTGAAGTGGTCGTCGAATCCGACCGGGCAGAATCCGGCGGAGGACTCGCGAACCTTGGGGCCGTGCACGGTCCGCGGCCGGTGCACGTAGCCGCCATGGCCCTCGTCGGCGAGTCTCGGCAGTCCCCCATCGATGCTGTTGGGCAGGTAGGGCGCGCGCCCGGGCGGCACCGCCATCTGGTGGTAGCCGTCACGGAGGTTGTCGTTCACCGGTGCCACCGGCGAATTGATCGGTATCTGGGAGAAGTTGGGCCCTCCCAGGCGAATGAGTTGGGTGTCCAGGTAGGAGAACAGCCTGCCCTGTACCAGCGGATCGTCGGTGACCTCGATGCCGGGCACCAGGTTGCCGACGTGGAAGGCGACCTGCTCGGTTTCGGCGAAGTAGTTGGTGGGATTGCGATCCAGCGTCATCCTGCCGATCCGCCGCACCTCGCACAGCTCCTCGGGAACGATCTTGGTCGGGTCCAGCAGATCGATCCCGTGGAAGGTCTGATCCTCGGTGTCCGGCATCACCTGCACGCCGAGTTCCCATTCCAGGGGTGCTCCGGCGTCGATGCCGTCGGCCATGTCGCGGCGATGGTAGTCCGGGTCGGCGCCGGCCGCGATCTGCGCCTCCTCCCAGACCAGCGAGTGGATGCCGGCCATCGGCTTCCAGTGGAACTTCACCAGGCAGGTGTCGCCGGCGGCATTGACCAGGCGGAAGGTGTGCACCCCGAAGCCCTCCATGGTGCGGAACGAGCGCGGGATGGCGCGGTCCGACATCGCCCACATCACATGGTGTGTCGCCTCGGTGTGCAGCGAGATGAAGTCCCAGAAGGTGTCGTGCGCGGTCTGGGCCTGCGCGATCTCGCGGTCCGGTCGGGGCTTTCCGGCGTGGATGATGTCGGGGAACTTGATCGCGTCCTGGATGAAGAACACCGGCATGTTGTTGCCGACCAGGTCGAAGTTACCCGCGCGGGTGTAGAACTTGGTGGCGAAACCGCGGACGTCGCGAACGGTGTCGGCCGACCCGCGAGAGCCCAGCACGGTGGAGAACCGCACGAACACGGGCGTGTCGAGTCCCTCGGTGGCCAGGAAGTCCGCACAGGTGATGTCCGCGGCATTGCCGTAGGCGCGGAAGGTGCCGTGCGCGGCGGCGCCGCGCGCGTGGACCACCCGCTCCGGGATCCGCTCGTGGTCGAAGTGGGTGATCTTCTCCCGGAGGTGGAAGTCCTCCATCAGCGTCGGCCCGCGCTCGCCCGCCTTCAGCGAGTGGTCCGCGTCCGGGAGCCGAACGCCCTCCGCGGTGGTCAGGAACTTGCCGGCGCGGCCGTCGACGTGGGCACCGGCGGCCGGCCCGGCCGCTCGAACGCTGTCCTGCCCGTTGTCCGGGAACAGGGGTTGGTGATCGGCGTGTGACATGAATCGGTCCCTTCGCTGCGGGTCCGGCGCGCGGGTCAACGGCGGTGATGCGCCCACCGGTGCTGGGGTGCCGGCACGCTCGAGGCCACAAGCACGCTCAAGACCACGGGCACGCTGAACGCCACCGGCACTCGTGCGGTCCCTACCCTGCGTCCGGGTGCGCTAATCGCCCCGACGACCCCGGTGCCCGGGACGCCGGGCCGGGCGAGCTCGGGATGGTCAGCGGCGACGGAACGCCGCCCAGGTGAAGGACTGCGTGCCGCCGGAGGGCGTCCGATGCCGCTCGGGCTCCTCGGCGACCGGTTGCCAGTCCGCGCCGAGAAATTCGGCCAGCTGGGCGGCGCTGCGCCGAACGACCGGAAGTCCGGAGCATTGGGCCGGCCCGTCCGGTGCGAAGCACCCGAACACCGCGACAGATCCAGTGGTCGTCGCGTCGGTCAACGCGGCCAGATAGTGGGATTGCCGTACCGGTTCGGTCAGGAAGTGCAGCACTGCCCGGTCGTGCCAGACGTCATAGTGACGGTCCGGCGTCCACCGATCGAGGTCGCCGACGATCCAGTGCACCCGGTCGGCCGCGGCGCCCAGTCGTCCGCGTGCGAGGCCGAGCGCGGTCTCCGAGATGTCCAGCACGGTCACGTCATCGTGACCGCGGGCCAGCAGGGCGTCCACCAGCCGGGAGGACCCGCCGCCCACGTCGACAGCGCTGGCCGCGACAGTCACGTCTGCCGCATCCAGCATTCGCAGCGACATCGAGGGCTCGGCCTCGAACCACGAGCGGGTGACATCGCCCTGGGCGTAGGCGGCATTCCAGTGCGCTGCCAGGGCAGCATTCCGCACGCTCTCCGTCACCGGCATCCTCCGCGAACAATCCTGCCGCATCGGATGGTCCGCCGCAGGATGGCGCGGCGCGCACGCCTCTCGGGCGTGATCGATCGACGGCGTCGACAGTTGCTGCGGAACAGGTTCCACCGCGTGCCCTGGCCCTAACACGGCACTGCGATCGCCGGAGTCGGCAAGGTCCTGTACGCGCTGATCATGATCTTCGTCGCGATCGCGGCGCTGCAGGCCCTGGCCATTCACGCCATCTCCGACCCTGCCGTCGCGATGCTGCACCGCGTGCTGGTCTACATCCCGCTGCTGATCGCCGGCATCGCGATCATCTGGGTAGGCATCTTCATCGCCGGCCTGGTGGGCCGGCTGGTCAACAACCTGCTCTCCGGCCTGGGCGCGGACACCTGGGTCGGCAAGCTCATGCCGAACGCGGCGGTGCCGAGCTTCTCGCTGGCGAAGGTCATCGAGCTGATCATCCA
The DNA here is from genome assembly GCA_044463405.1 of Nakamurella lactea. GTDB lineage: Bacteria > Actinomycetota > Actinomycetes > Mycobacteriales > Nakamurellaceae > Nakamurella > Nakamurella lactea_B. Next base: position 4,203 of record JBIQML010000388.1, read on the forward strand.
GTGGGTGATCATCCCTGTTCTTCGTCATCGAGGGCCTGCAGGTCATCCAGCTCGATCTGCTGACCAGGATCGGCGGCGCGATCATCGGCTACCTGCCGTCCGCGCTGGCCGCGGCGGTGATCATGGTGCTGGCGGTGCTGGCGGGGAATTGGGTCGAGTCGCTGATCGTGCGCCGCTCGCCGCGCAACCGCAGCTACGGCGTCGCGGCCAAGGTCACCATCCTGGTGATCGCCGCCTTCATGACGCTCACCCAGCTGCACCTGAGCCAGCAGATCGTGACGATCGCGTTCCTGGCGACCGTGGGTGCCGTGGCCGTGGCGTTCGCGATCGCGTTCGGCGTGGGCGGGCGCGGTTTCGCCGCCAACCGGCTCGCCAAGCTGGAGCGCAAGCTGGACGAGGAGCACGCCGGGGAGGGCGCCGGAGCCACCCCGACCGGAGGCACCGACGCCACCTCCTGACGGTGGCCGACCGACACGGCGCGGGTGCCGCAGCAGGAGCAGCGCCCGCGCCGGACTCCCCGGAGCCGGTCTCAGATCCGCGGGTCGTCGGGATCGACCGGCGTCCTGTAGGTGGTGTGGGCCGCGCGCTGGCCGTAGCCGTCGTCCACGCGGGAGACCACGTCCGTGCGCCGCCGGGAGGCCATCATGATCAGTGAGATCACCAGCCCGACGGCCCCGATGATCATCAGTATCACGCCGATCAACCCGAGGTCGACGCCCTGGACGTCGGCGGTGATGGCGAACTTCAGGATCGCGCCGATGGCGATCACGACCAGACTGGCTCCGACCCTCATGTGATCCTCCTGTGCGATACCCGTACGGTGCGGCGTTTCCGCATCCAATCGGTGCTGGTGTTCCCCCGCAGGGGTGTGGTCAAACCGCCCACCGTCGGACAGGTCGACGGCTAGTGTGGTCCGAT
>JBIQML010000389.1:0-2981 GCA_044463405.1 Nakamurella lactea
CTCCGCCGGTCCGCTGCTGGCCGACGATGAGGCCGCCCTGGCCACCACCGCGGTCGCGCTGCTGGGCTGGCACGCCGGCGCCGCGTTCTGCTCCCGCTGCGGGCGGCCCACCGTGCCGGACGTCACCGGTCACAGCCGCACCTGCCCCGAGGGTCACCAGGAGTTCCCGCGCACCGATCCGGCGGTGATCGTGCTGGTGCACGACGGCGCGGACAGCGCGGTGCTGGCCAGGCAGCCCAGCTGGGCGCCCGGGCGGTTCTCGGTGCTGGCCGGGTTCGCCGAGGCGGGGGAGTCGCTGGAGGGCACCGTCGTCCGGGAGATCGGCGAGGAGATCGGCGTGCGGGTGGGCGACGTGGAGTACCTGGGCAGCCAGCCGTGGCCGTTCCCGCGGTCGTTGATGATCGCGTTCGCCGCCCGGGCACCGCGTGGCGCGGATCTGCGGCCCCGGCCGGGCGAGATCGAGCAGGCGCGCTGGTTCACCCGGGACAGGCTGCGGGCGATGCTGACCGGCGGCGATCCGGACGGCGGGCTCACGCTGCCGGACTCGGTGTCCATCGCCCGCCGCATGGTGGAGGGCTTCGTCCGGGCGGGCTGAGGCCGCAGCACCGCCCGGGCGGGCTGAGGCCGCGGCGCCGCCCGGACGGGCTGAGGCCGCGGCGCTGCCCGGGCGGCGACCGGCAGGCAGGCTGTCGTGGCGGCGTGATTGCATGGCAGCGACATGAGCGCGACAACCAGAGACCTGCTGTCCGGGCTGGACGACGGTCAACGGGCTGCCGTGCTGGCGCCCGCGGGGCCGGTGTGCGTGCTGGCGGGTGCCGGCACCGGCAAGACCCGCACCATCACGCATCGCATCGCGCACCTGGTCGCCTCCGGCCGGTATCCGGTCGGGGAGATCCTGGCCGTCACCTTCACCACGCGCGCCGCCGGGGAGATGCGGCTGCGGCTGCGGTCGCTGGGCGTCCCCGGCGTGCAGGCGCGGACCTTCCACTCCGCGGCGCTGCGCCAGTTGCGGTTCTTCTGGCCGCGGTCGGTCGGCGGCGATCTGTGGCCGGTGCTCGAGCACAAGGTGCGGCTGGTGGCGGCCGCCTCCCGTCGCGCGGGCGCGGGGACCGACACCCCGACCCTGCGCGACCTGGCGAGCGAGATCGAGTGGGCCAAGGCCTGCCTGATCGCGCCCGACGAGTACCTGACCGCGGTGGCCAAGGCACGCCGGGACACCCCGCTGGCCGCCGAGCTGGTCGCCAAGGTCTACGCCGGCTACGAAGAGGTCAAGAACGAGGCCCAGCAACTGGACTTCGACGACCTGCTGCTGCACACCTGCGCCGTGCTGGAGAACGACGAGGACGCCGCCCGCACGTTCCGCGCCCAGTACCGGTGCTTCGTGGTGGACGAGTACCAGGACGTCACCCCGCTGCAGCAGCGGCTGCTGGATGCCTGGCTCGGCGGCCGGGACGAGGTGACGGTCGTCGGAGACGCCAACCAGACGATCTACTCCTTCGCCGGCGCCTCCCCGCGCTACCTGCTGGGCTTCGACCGCCGCTACCCGCACGCCGAGGTGGTCCGGCTGCAACGCGACTACCGCTCCACGCCGCAGGTGGTGACGCTGGCCAACCGGGTGATCGCGAGCGCCACCGGCGCCACCGCGCGGTTGCGGCTGACCCTGACCGCCGCCCTGCCCGACGGGCCGGCCGCCAGCTTCGACGAGTACCCCGACGAGCCGGCCGAGGCCGCGGCGGTGGCCGACAGGGCCGCCGGTCTGATCGCCGGAGGGACCCCCGCGTCCTCGATCGCCGTGTTGTACCGGATCAACGCCCAGTCCGAGGCCTACGAGCAGGCCCTGGCGGACGCGGGAGTGTCGTACGTGGTGCGTGGCGGGGAGCGGTTCTTCACCCGAGTCGAGGTTCGCGCCGCGATCTCCGCGCTGCGCACCGCCGCGCTGCGCGGCCCGCACGACGAGCCGCTGGTTCCACTTGTCCGGGCGGTGCTCGCGCCGGTCGGGCTGAGCGACACGCCGCCACCGCCCGGGGCCCTGCGCGACCGGTGGGACGCGCTGGCCGCGCTGGTCTCGGCCGCCGAGGAACTGGCCGCCGCCACACCCGAGGCCGACCTGACCGCGCTCGTCGCGGAACTGGACCAGCGGGCCGAGGCCCAGCACGCGCCTACGGTGGAGGGCGTGACCCTCGCCTCCCTGCATGCCGCCAAGGGGCTGGAGTGGGATGCGGTGTTCCTGGTCGGGCTGACCGACGGCACCCTGCCCATCCAGCATGCCGACACCCCGGAGGCGGTGGAGGAGGAGCGTCGCCTGCTGTACGTGGGGATCACCCGCGCGCGCACCCGGCTGGCGCTGTCCTGGTCACTGTCCCGGCACGAGGGCGGCCGGCGCTCCCGCCGGCGCAGCCGGTTCCTGACCGGGCTGGCGCCGGAGATCCCGCGGCCCGGCCGCGCCCGCTCGAGTCGGTGCCGGATATGTGGCGGCCCGCTGACCACTCCCGCGGAGATCAAGGCCGCGCGATGCTCGACGTGCCCGTCCACGGCCGACCCCGAACTGGTCGAGGCACTGCGCACCTGGCGCCGGCAGCGCTCCAGCCAGGCATCGGTGCCGGCGTTCGTGGTGTTCACCGACGCGACCCTGATGGCGATCGCCGAGCGCCGGCCGACCGACGACGTCGCGTTGCTCGCCATTCCCGGTATCGGGCGCAGCAAGCTCGAGCGGTACGGCCGGGACGTGATCGCGATCGTGACGGGCACAAGGTGATCAGGATCGGCACCCGGTGACCGACTGCCGATGACCGACTGCCGGTGATCGCCGGTGGCCGGCGGTGGCCGGCGGCCGGCGGTGACGGAACCGGCCGTGGTCTGTCGGTTGCCAGGGGTGACGGAACCGGCCGTGGTCCGTCGGTGGTCAGGGGTGACGGAACGATCGGTGTCGGTCCGGATTCGGTGCGGAAATGTCCGCGGGCCGGATAATTCCGCACCCGATC
>JBIQML010000389.1:3081-5116 GCA_044463405.1 Nakamurella lactea
TCGGTCCGGATTCGGTGCGGAAATGTCCGCGGGCCGGATAATTCCGCACCCGATCCGGCCGCGGGTCCGCTGGGGGCTTGATCGGCCGGGTCTGCGCAGGGGTCCGTTGGCCATCCGCTCGGCTTGGTCCCGCCCGCGGCCCGTTGGCCATCCGCTCGGCCCGGTCCCGGCCACGGCCCGGCCGATAGGCGCTCTGAAGGCAAAACTTTCACAAAATTTGTCGCGGAGGTGAATATTGTGTTGCGCGCGGGCGCGTGACGCACATACCCTGTACAGGTCGTGATCATGCCTGTGATCGACTGCAAACCAGTTGCCTTCTGACCCGACGGGGGAAGGCCGAGTAGCTCGGGAGGTGCCAATGTTCGTGATGATGATCAATTGCGGTGGCGGCGGCACCGGTGTGTCCCTCGGTAGGGGAACCAGCGAGCCGGCCACCACGAAGGCGCGTCCGCGCCAGGGCGTTGTCGCCGTCGCCGGCGATCTGCCCACCCGTCGGGCGGGAGCACAGCAGCTGATGTAGCACTCCAGCGCTTCGCCTCCCGGCCGCGGATCCCGATCAACAGGGACCGCGGCCTTTGTGTTCCCCGCCAGACGGATCCCGAAATCTCTTCGGGACCAACCGGTCTCGGAGACCACATCGAATCACTGTAGGAGGTGAGCGCTCGTGATCGAGCAGTTGCTGGCGCCGACCAGCGAACCGGTCTTCGCGGACAACCTGCCGTGCCACACGGCCGACCCGGACCTGTTCTTCGCCGAGCGGCCGGACGACCTGGAGCGTGCCAAGGAGCTCTGCACCGACTGCCCCGCGAGGGCGGCGTGCCTGGCCGGCGCGCTGGAGCGGTCGGAGCCGTGGGGCGTGTGGGGCGGTCAGATCTTCGACCACGGGGTCGTGATCGCCCGGAAGCGGCCTCGGGGCAGGCCGCGGAAGGTCGCCGCATGAACCGGCACACCAGCACGGCGGGCATCCTCGCCCGGACGTGCTCCGTCATCGAAACTGCGCATCCGACACCGGATGTCGCCATCATCAGGAGAACTCACATGAATTTGCTCACCGAAGAACTCGCCAGGGACCGAATGCGTGAGATGCATCGAAACCTGGAGACCGCCCGACAGGCCCGGTACGCCCGGGCGCGTCGGCGCGCCGCGCGCACCGCACGGTGATCGCCGGCGTCACCGACGGCCGACCACCACGACCCCGCACCCGATCGTCGGGTGCGGGGTCGAGGTGTTCCCGGGGTCCGGGGTGACGAGTCCGTCACGGCTCCTCCGAATCGTGGCCAAGATCGCTTCCGATCCTTTGCGCCGCGGACCGCAGCGGCACCAGCACGGTGCGAACGGTACGAGGGTTCAGGCGGGTAGACGGCGCGGCCACCGCCAGCGACGCTACGACGGCACCGCTGTAATCACGCACCGGGACGGCGATCGAGCAGAGGCCGACCTCCCGCTCCTCCCAGCATGTGGCGTAACCCTGCCGCCGAACCTGCGCCAGCTCGCGGCGTAGCCGATCCGGGTCGGTGATGGTCGTCGCCGTCAACCTGGCCAACGGGCGGGACAGGATGGTTTGCAACAGATGGGTGTCCGGTGCGAACGCGAGCAGCGCCTTGCCTGAAGCGGTCGAATGCAGCGGGCTGCGTCGCCCCGCGTTGGCCACCATCCGAAAGCCGCTCGGTGCATCACCTCGGTCGAGATACAGGACAGCGTCCTCGTCCAGGATGCCCAATAGAACGGACTCTCCGGTCTGCTCGGCCAATTGATCCAGATAGTGCCGGGCCGTCCGCGTCAGATCGACGCTCCGCACCACCGCGGCACCCAGTTCGTACAGACCCCAGCTGAGCCGGTACATCGGCGCGTCTGGCTCCCGAACGACGAACCGCCGTGCCTGCAAGGTGCCGAGCAGGTGATGCACCGTCGCCTTGCTCAGGCCCACTCGTTGCGCGATCGCGCTCAGTCCCATGCTCCGGCCGGACTCTGCGAGCACCTGCAAGATGTCGATGGCGTGCTCGACGGACTGCACGCGTCGCGATCGTGGGCTGCC
>JBIQML010000390.1:0-5096 GCA_044463405.1 Nakamurella lactea
GCAGCCGCGCAGCGTGCCGGGCCAGGCCCTCCACCAGCAGTGCGCTCTCCGGCTGCTCGGGCAGCACGTCCACCCGAAGCCCGAACTCCCGCGCGGTCTCCGCGGTCTTCGGTCCCAGGCACGCCACGATCGTCCGGGCGTGCGGCTTGCCTGCGATGCCCACCAGGTTGCGCACCGTGGAGGCCGAGGTGAAGCACACCGCGTCGAACCCACCGGTCTTGATCGACTCGCGGATCGGGGCCGGCGGTGGCGACGCCCGCACGGTCCGGTAGGCCGTCACGTCGTCGACCTCCCAACCCCGCTCGGCCAGCCCGGCCGCCAGCGTCTCGGTGGCGATGTCGGCACGCGGCAGCAGCACCCTGTCGACCGGGTCGAACACGTCGTCGAACTCCGGGAAGTCGTCCAGCAGGCCCACCGAGGACTCCGGGTGCCCGGACACCAGGTCCGGCTGGATTCCCAGGTCGCGCACCGCCGCCGCGGTCGCCGCGTCCACGCAGGCGATCTTGACGCCGGAGAACGCCCGCGCGTCCAGGCCGAACTCGTTGAACTTCTCCCAAATCGCCCGCACCGCATTGGTGGAGGTGAACACCAGCCACTGGTAGCGGCCGTCCACCAGCCCCTTGACCGCCCGCTCCATCTGCGCCGGGCTGCGCGGGGGCTCGACCGCGATGGTGCGCACGGTCTCCGGGACGGCGCCGTGCTTGGTCAGCCGCGCCAGCATGTCGCCGTCCCGATCCCGGGTCTGCGGAACCAGCACCCGCCATCCGTAGAGCGCGCGGGACTCCCACCAGGACAACGACTCTCGCTGGGCGACACCGCTGCCCACGGTGACCACCAGCGGGCCGGTGAGATCCCGGCCGATGGCGTCCAGGGTGGCGACGGTGCCCTCCACGGTGCGCTGGGTGGGAAGGGTGGCACCGGCGGTGACGGAGGCCGGCGTGGCGGGGGCGATGCCGGCCTCGGCAAGCGCCGCCGCGGTGTCGGCCAGGTGCCCGGCCGAGGCCTGCAGCAGCAGGGTGCCCGGCGCGCCGGCCAACCGGGTCCAGGCGGACTGGTCGGAGGCGGCGCGCACGTCGGCGACGGTGTGCACCGATCCCACCGGGATGCCCGCGTAGGCGGCCGCGGCGGTCGCCGCCGGCAGGCCGGGGACGACGTCGAACGGCACCTCACTGGCGGCCACCGACTGGATCTCGGTGACCACCGGGTCCGCGGTCAGCACGTCGCCGGCCACCAGGCGCACCACGGATCGGCCCTCTCGCGCGGCGGACACCAGGGAGTCCGCGACCTGGGCGGGATCACCGACCGCGCGCTGGATCTCGGCGTCCACCGCCAGCACGGTGATCGGCAGGGGCACATCCGGGTCGGTGACCAGCAGCGTCGCCCCTGCCAGGGTGTCGGCGGCGCGCACGGTCAACAGGCCGGGGTCACCGGGACCGGCACCGACGAAGGCGATCCGTCCGGTGCGCACCGCGCTGGTCACAGGCTGCTCCTTGCTTCGGGTGGACTTGCGGGTCGGGGTGGTTGATCGTTTGCCGCCGCCGGAGCGCGGCTGCGGGACGCCCTTGGCGGGCGCCGCCGTCCGGCCGGCGGTCTTCGACGGGGTCGTCGCCGGGGTCTTCGTCACGGTCCTCGCCGTCACAGTGCCTCCAAGTGGGCGGTCGGCCTGCCGCGACGCGATTCGTGGAAGGCCAGCATCTGCAGTTCCAGGGCAAGATCCACCCGGCGCAGCTTCACGTCGTCGGGGAGCACCAGTCGCCTGGGCGCGAAGTGCAGGATCGAGCGCACGCCGGCGTCGACGAGCACGTCGGCCACCTGCTGGGCGGCGGGTTCCGGGGTGGCGATCACACCGATCGTCACCCGCTCCGCCCGGCACGCGGTGGCCGCGTCGGCGATGTCCGTCACCGGCAGACCGCCGACCGTGCTGCCGATCTTGCCCGGATCCGAGTCCAGCAGCACCCTGATGGGGAATCCGCGACCGGAGAACCCTGGGTATCCGGCCAGGGCGCTGCCCAGATGACCGACCCCGACCAGGGCGACGGGGTGCACCTCGTGGGCGCCGAGCGCCCTCTCCAGGGCGTCGATCAGGGTGCCGACGTGATAGCCGACGCCGCGGGTGCCGTGCGATCCCAGGTAGGACAGGTCCTTGCGCAACTTGGCCGGGTTGACCCCTGCCAGCGAGGCGAGTTCCTCGGAGGAGACGATGGTGTCGGCGTCGGTGTCGCCGGTGCCGGACAGCACCCGCAGGTAGCCGGCCAGCCGGGCCACGGTGGCCTCCGGGATCGCGCGAATCGCGAGGCCGTTCCGGCCCTCGCCCGCGTGCCCGGTCACCGCTCGTCCACCTACCGCCCCGTTCCAGGGGTTCACCCCGCTGCGTGCCGGCGACCGGCATCTGCTAGGTCGCCGATAGGCACGACCTTATCCACTTGTGAACGCAGGCACAAAGTCATGATGAGACGGTGATCCCAGCAATTGGGACACGACGGGCGTCCCGCCGTGGGGCGGCCGCCGCCGGTGTCGACAAGATCACTTGTGCGGCAGCAGGATCCGGTCCGGCGACCGTTCGACGGCCGTCCGGAGGGTGTCTGGAAGGTCACGTTTGGGCCCGGGCCGGGACGGCTGGACCGCCGTGCTGCGCGCCGGGCGAATCAGCCTCGCAGTGCCGCGGCGAGCTCGTCACCGTCGATCATCAGCGAGGCGAACTCCGATCCGTCCAGCAGCACCACGGGCACCCGGTCGCCGTACTCGAGGGCCAGTTCCCGATCGGACCCGATGTCCGTCTCGGTCCAGCTCTCCCCGGTGCCCACGCAGGCACGCTCGACCTCGAGCCGTGCCGGGCCGCACAGCTGGCAGGACGACCGTGTCATCAAGGTCACTCGCGCGCCGTGCGTCATCGGCGTCCGCCGGTCAGCGAGCGCGCGACCACCAGCCGCTGGATCTGGTTGGTGCCCTCCACGATCTGCAGCACCTTGGCCTCGCGCATGTAACGCTCCACCGGGTGATCGGAGACGTAGCCGGCGCCGCCGAGCACCTGCACCATGTCGGTGGTCACCGCCATCGCCATGTCGGTGGCGGTGAGCTTGGCCATCGCCGCCTCGGTGGAGAACGGCCGGCCCTCGTCCTTGCGCCGTGCCGCGTACAGGTAGAGCTGGCGGGCCGCGGCGATCCGGGCGGCGGCGTCGGCCAGCAGGAACGACACACCCTGGAAGCCGTCGATGGTGCGGCCGAACGCCTCCCGCTGACCGGCGTACTCCACGGCGGTGTCCAGGGCCGCCTGCGCGAGCCCGACCGCGCAGGCTGCGATGCCCAGCCGGCCGGTGTCCAGGGCCGTCATGGCGATCTCGAAGCCCTGCCCCTGCGCGCCGATCAGCCGGTCGGCGGTGACGCGGGCGCCGTCGAAGCGCACCCCGGAGGTGGGCGAGGCGCGCACCCCCATCTTGTGCTCCGGCGCCGCGGGGACCACCCCCTCCAGCCCACCGGGCACCAGGAAGGCGCTGATGCCCTGGGACCCGGCGCCGCCGGTGCGGGCCAGTAGTAGGTAGAAGTCGGCGATGGGACCGTGCGTGATCCAGGCCTTGTCGCCGGTGACGATCCAGTCGGCGTCGGGCGCGTCCCCGGCGCGGACCGCGCGGGTGCGCATGGCCGCCGGGTCGGATCCCGCATGCGGCTCGGACAGGCAGTACGCCCCCAAGGTGGCGCCACCGAGCATGTCCGGCAGGTGCCGGGCGCGCTGCTCGTCGGTGCCGTATCCGGTGATGCCGTGGCAGGACAGCACGTGCACGGAGATGCCCATGGCGACGGTGAGCCAGCCGCGCGCCAACTCCTCCAGCACCTGCAGGTAGACCACGGCCGGCTGCCCGCCGCCGCCGTACTCGGTCGGATAGGGCAGCGACAGCAGGCCCATGCCGCCCAGCGAGCGCATCAACTCGCGGGGGAACTCGCCGGCCCGCTCGGCGGCATCGGCCCGCGGCAGCAGCTCGCGCTGCGTGACCTCGCGGGTCAACTCGATCAACTCGGCGGCCTCGGGGGTGGGCAATTCACGGTCGATGGCGACCAGCGGCACGGCTGGCTCCTTCCAGACGATCCCGTCGACTGGCGCCTCATTGTGCCGTATTGATCGGTCATCCGACTATCGGGTGACCAACGAATCGCCCGACTGGCGGCACGGAACGGTCCGGACTAGCGGCCGAGCAGGTACTCCCGCAGCGCCACCGCCTGGTTGTGCTCGGCGTCGTGCGCGCCGAACAGCAGGCAGACCCGCTGCGTGCGGGCACGCTCCAGCAGCGGGCGCCAGAGATCGGCGGCACCGTCGAGTTCGACGTGGTAGCGGCGGCGGAACTCGTCCCAGCGGGCCGGGTCGTGACCGAACCACTTGCGCAGCTCCGTGGACGGCCCCAGCTCCTTGATCCACTCGTCCAGCTGGGCCTTCTGCTTGGACAGCCCGCGGGGCCACAGACGGTCCACCAGCACCCGGTACCCGTCGTCCGGTGCCGGCTCGTCGTACACCCGCTTGACGATCAGGTCCATCGACATCTCATCTCCCACTCGCCGTCCGTGGCGTATCCGCTCAGAACAGGTCCTCGTCCGTGTCCTCGGCGCTGCGCCGGGTGCGGCTGGCATGCGAGGGCAGCTTGACGCCGAGCCGATCGAGCCCGGCGGCGGCCTCCGGGGCGGTGTCCGACGGGGCGCCCGAGGCGCCACCCCGCACGTCCGCCGCCTGCTCGGGGCGGCCAGGGTCCCGGGTGGACCCGGCCGCGGTGCCCAGTCGGGGCGGCGTGCCCAGCGTGATGCCGCGGTGGCGCGCGTAGTCGTGCTGAACGGCGTCCCGGTCCAGCCGCCCGACCTCGGTGCGCGGCAGCGCGTCCACCAGCTGGTAACCGGTCGGCCTCTTGAACGGCGGCAACCGCTCGGCCAGGTACTCGTCCAGGTCGTCCTGGGTGGGGCGCTTTCCGGGCTGCGGCACCAGCGCCGCCACCACGGTCGGGCCGCCGCGGCCCGGGAAGCCCACCACGGCGGCGTCGGCGACATAGGGGTGCGCCACCAGCACGTCCTCCACCTCCCGGGGGTACACAGTGAATCCGGCGATCGTCACCGGGCTC
>JBIQML010000391.1:0-5041 GCA_044463405.1 Nakamurella lactea
CACTGGACCACGAGCTGCACCCTCTCACCGTGCGCGGGGTGCTGCACCTGCTGGGCCACGACCATGCCGAGTCCGCCGCCGAGCGCGAGATGTTCCGGTTGCAGAACGACCTGCTGGACGCCTGGCGCGAGGAGCGCGACCTCGCCGCCCGGCACGACAGGGTCCGCGCCGTCGACTCCGCGGTGCTGGACACCGTGGGACTGGCGCAGGACGGGTCTCCCGCGGGATCCGGCGACGATCCTGCCGGCGAGGCCGGGCCGCCGACCGCGAAGGCCGAGTGAGGCTGCGCCGATGGGCACCGCAGACATCGTCCTGCTGGTGATCGCGGCCGCCCTGGTCCCGATCGCGGGCCTGGTCGCCGCGGCGGACGCGGCCATCACCACCGTCTCCTCCGCCCGGGTGGAGGAGATGCAACGCGAGGGGCGCCGCGGCGCGGAGTCCCTGCAGGCCATCACCGCCGACCGGGCGCGGTACGTCAACCTGCTGCTGCTGCTGAGGCTGGCCGCGGAACTGACCGCGACGGTGTCGGCGGCTGCGGTGGCCCTGAGCACCTGGGGATTCCACTTCGTGGTGGCGCTGATCGTGATCGTCATCATGCTGCTGGTCAGCTATGTGGCGATCGGCGTGCTGCCCCGCACCCTTGGCCGGCAGCACCCGTACGCCGTCGGCCTGGCCGCCGCCGGCCCGACCCGGGCGCTGGGCCGGGTGCTCGCCCCCGTCGCGGGGTTGCTGATCGTCATCGGCAACGCCATCACCCCGGGCCGCGGCTTCCGCGAGGGACCGTTCTCCTCCGACGTGGAACTGCGTGAACTCGTCGACCTGGCGGGGGACCGCGGCGTGGTGCACGAGTCCGAACGGGAGATGCTGCAGTCGGTATTCGACCTCGGCGACACCATCGTCCGCGAGGTGATGGTGCCGCGCACCGAGGTGGTGTGGATCGAATCCACCAAGACGTTGCGGCAGGCCGTGCACCTGTCCGACCGATCCGGATTCTCCCGGATCCCCGTCATCGGCGAGGACGTCGACGACGTGCTCGGCGTGGTGTACGTCAAGGACCTCATCGCCCGGCTGCTGTCCGGTGACGGCGACGGCCGGGGGCCCGTCGTCACCGAACTGATGCGGCCGGCGGTGTTCGTGCCGGAGTCCAAGAACGTCGATCAACTGCTGCGCGAGATGCAGCGCGACCGCACTCACGTGGCCATCGTGGTGGACGAGTACGGCGGCACCGCGGGCATCGTCACCATGGAGGACATCGTCGAGGAGATCGTGGGTGAGATCACCGACGAGTACGACCCGGAGACCCCGGCCCCCATCGAGCATCTCGACGACGGGTCGGTGCGGGTGTCGGCGCGGCTACCGGTGGAGGACCTGGGCGAGATCTTCGACGTCGAGATGCCCGCGGAGGACGTGGAGACCGTCGGCGGGCTGCTGGCGCAGCTGCTCGGGCGGGTGGCCCTGCCCGGCGCGGAGGCCGACATCAACGGGGTGCACCTGGTTGCCGAGGGCGGTACGGACCGTCGCGGCCGGCCCCGGGTGATGTCGCTGCGGGCCTATCGCAGCGACCAGGAGAGCGATCCGGGCGATCAGCCGCCCAACGGCGACGGCGCGGAGGTGGCCACCGAACCCGCCGGTGACGAGGCATCGGGCGCACCCGCCATCGATGACGCCGCGGCCGGGGCAGATCCGGTGGCCGACGGGGCCGGTCAGCGGGTACCCGACCGCGGCCGGCGCACGGCATGACGGGTGCCCCCGGCGGGCCGGTGGAACCCGACCACGGCCCGGCAGAACGGCGACAGTCGATGCACCGCAGTGGATTCGCCTGCTTCGTGGGTCGGCCCAACGTCGGCAAGTCCACGCTGCTCAACGCGATGGTGGGCAGCAAGATCGCCATCACCTCGGACAAGCCGCAGACCACCCGTCGTGCCGTGCGGGGCATCATCACCCGCCCCGATGCGCAACTGGTGATCGTCGACACCCCGGGCATGCACAAGCCGCGCACCCTGCTCGGCGAGCGCCTGGACGACCTGGTGCGCAGCGTGTGGTCGGACGTGGACGTCGTCGGATTCTGCGTGCCCGCCGACCAGGCCATCGGTCCCGGTGACCGGCGCATCGCGGACGAGCTCGCGCAGCGGGCGGGCGGCACTCCGGTGATCGGCATCGTCACCAAGACGGACCTGGTGCCGCGGGACCGGGTCGCCCAGCAGCTGGTGGCGCTGTCCGGGCTACGGGAGTTCGCCGAGCTGGTCCCGGTGTCCGCGGCGGCAGGTGATCAGGTCGATCTACTCGCCGATCTGATGATCGCCCGGCTTCCGGACGGGCCGGTGCTGTACCCGGACGGGGAGGTCACGGACGAGCCGATGCCCACTCGCATCGCGGAACTGGTGCGGGAGGCGGCGCTGGACGGGGTTCGTGATGAGTTGCCACACTCGCTGGCGGCGGTGGTCACCGAGATGGGTCCGCGCGAGGGCCGCGACGATCTGGTCGACGTGTATGTGACCATCTACGTGGAGCGGGACTCGCAGAAGGGCATCGTGCTGGGGCGGCGCGGCATCCGCTTGCAGCAGGTCGGGCGGCGCGCCCGGACCGCGATCGAGCAGCTGTTGGGCAACAAGGTGTATCTGGACCTGCACGTCACCGTCGCCAAGGACTGGCAGCGTGATCCGAAGCAGCTCCGCAAGCTCGGGTTCGACCGCTCCCCGTAGTCCGCCCGCCCCGAACCTGTTGGCGCACCGGCGGGTTGGCGTGTGCCGGACCGGCCCCGGGTCCGCGCATCGCTACCCATCGATGGGAATGTCACGGCCGGGGCCTGCTTTCGGCGGGCGTCCGCGCGCCGACGCCCGATACCGGTCGTCGACGGCGAACGGGCGCTCCCGATTTGTGGCAGCCGCCGTCGGGTGTGATGTCATGAGCCCGGCCGCCGTCGCGCGCCCGACGCCGGTGGGCGGTTGGCGGTGGCTGGCGGTGACGGGCACACGGCCTGGCCGCGAGCAGCGGGGAGGTGGGCAGGGGCATGGCTGGTCCGAGGGTGGTCTACCTGCATGTCGGGCCACCGAAGACGGGTACCACCTACCTGCAGGACGTGGTGTGGCGCAATCGGGCGGTGCTTGCCGAGCGCGGGATGTTCGTGCCGGGGACCAAGCCGGGCGATCACTTCCAGGCCGGGTTCGCGCTGCGCGGGCTCCCCACCGTCGGCGACGCGCAGGACTCCGATGGTCGCGACGCCTGGGACCGGCTCGTGCAGCAGATCGCGTCCGCAGAAGGATCGCAGGCATCGCTGATCTCCGACGAGCGGTTGGCCGCCTGTACCGAGGACGAGATCGCCAGGGCCGTCGCGTCCCTCCGGACGGCCGAGGTCCGGGTGATCTACGGCCTGCGCGCCCCGGTCGAGATCCTGATGTCGGAGTGGCAGCAGACCGTGAAGGGCGGTAATCAGCAGACCTTCGCGGAATTCCTCGCCATGATCCGGACGCGGCGGACACCGTCGCCGGTGTGGTACTGGCAGGTGCACGACGTGCCGGAGGTGATCCGCCGGTGGACGTCCGTGATCGGTTCCGACCAATTCTTCCTGCTGACCCTGCCGCCGCCCGGATCGGACAAGCGGCTGCTGTGGCGGCGGTTCGCCTCGGTCCTTGGCGTCGACGGCGATGGGTTCGACCTGGACGTTCGGAGGAATCCGTCCCTCGGACGCGAGGGGGTCGAGTTGATGCGGCAGCTGAACGACAGGATGCCGCCCGACTACCCCCGCCGCTTCAGGTTGTCGATCAACCGCGATACGTTGGGCGACCGCATCCTCGCGGCACGCGCCGGCGACGAGAAGATCCGCCCTTCCCAGCAGGCCATCGAGTGGGCCGAGCAGTACACGCAGGAACTGACCGAGACCCTGACCACCTCGCCGTGCCCACTGATCGGTGATGTCACCGATCTCCGCCGGGACGATCTGGCTCCGGGCGCCATGCCGGTCGCCGCCTCACTCGACATCCCCGACGTCGCGCTGGATGCCGTGGTGGGCCTGCTGCAGGAGTGTGCGGCGCGAACGGACCGGGCCCGGCAGGACCGGGCCAAGATCGTCACGGAACGGAACGCGGCGCGTCAGGCCCGGGATACCCTTCGGCAGGAACGGGATCGGCTTCGACGCGAGCTCGACCGCCTGCGGAACGACCATTCCGCCCTGCGGCGGAGGTCGGCCGATCTCGAACGACAGCTGATCACCGCGCAGCAGGCCACGGCCGAGTGGAGGATGCGGCGACGCGTGGTGGAGATGGCAGGTCGACACCGGCTGGTCGGTCATCTGCTGACGATCTGGCGCTGGGGGCGGCCGCGGGTGCGTTCTGCCCTCGGCCCGCTGCGGTCGGCGCACGGCGGGATCGGCCCGGGTCGGCCGTCCCATGGTGAGATCACCGTGGCCGCCGATGTCCCTGACCAGGGGTGGCATGCGACCGGGGACAGCTCGCCTCCGCGGTCCCGTGTCACCGGCGTCCGATGATTGAATCTGCATATTCCCTGTACGCTACGTGCATATTCGCGCAAAGAGAGGCGGTTCGTGATGGCCGGTGCCCAGGTGCTCTCGGAGATGGGCGAGCAGCCCGATGTGCTGGCCCGGATCGCCGCCCAGCGGCCGGACCTGCATCGAACGATCCGCGCCTCGCTGCCCGATCGGTTGCGCGGCATCTGCCTGATCGCCCGTGGCTCCAGCGACAACGTCGCCGTCCATGCTCGCTACCTGCTGGAACTGGCCACCGGCGTCCCGGTCAGCATGGTCGCCCCGAGCATCATCACCCGCTATCACGCGGTGCCGGACGTCGCCGACTGGATGGTCGTCGCGCTGTCCCAGTCCGGCCGCACCCCGGAGATCGTCGACGTGGCCACGCAACTCAGCGCCCGCGGGGCTGCGGTGGTGGCCGTCACCAACGATGCGGACTCCCCGCTGGCCGCGGCCGCCGCGGTCACCCTCTCGGTCGGAACCTCGCCGGAGGTGGCCGTGCCGGCGACCAAGACCGTCACCGGATCACTGGCACTGGTCACGGTGCTGGCCGAGGCCACC
>JBIQML010000392.1:0-5091 GCA_044463405.1 Nakamurella lactea
ACAGCAGCACGAGAAGCACCACACCGACCACCGAGATGCCCACGAACCACCACAGGTGCGTGGTGAATCCGGAGTCCTTCCAGTTGTTGACCCACGCGGCGAAGAAGGACCCCCCGGCGACGATCACGATGAAGAACAGGATGGGCAGGATGAGCACCTTCCAGTGCGGGTGCTTGTGCAACACGACGCGTTCCCCGCGCGCCAGCAGGCTGTCAGGGTAGGCCATCGCTCCTCCTGCCGTCGAGGGCGCCGACGGGTCGCCGGTGCGTCGCCCGGGGCGCTCGGTGATCACGCTACCGTCCTGGCGTCGGTTTTCGCCGAGCATCCGACCGTCTACCGGCGACGGGCGTCGGGCGCGCCCGCGGGGTCGCGGGTGGCACCATGGTCGCCATGGCCGCTGCCCGCCCGGTGCGGATCCACCTCCCCTGGACCGCCGTGATCGTCCCCGCGCTGCTGGCCGTCTGCGTGATGCCGATGGCCTCCGCCGGCGGATGGTGGAGCGTGGTGTACGCGCTGCCGATCGCCCTGCTGCTGGTGCTGGCGCTGGCCGGGACGACGGCGACCGGGTCCCGATTGTCGGCGCGCTGGTGGCGGGGCTGGACCCGGCTGGCCTGGGACGATGTGCTGCAACTGGAGTTCCGCGGGCAGCGCTGGGCGGTGGCGGTGACCCAGTCGGGGCGCCGCGTCATGCTGCCAGGCGTGCGGCCGGCGGACCTGCCGAGGATCGTGGCGGCGGCCGGCGGGCGGCTGTTCCTGCGCAAGCCGGCGGGCGAACCTGAGGGTGGCGGCAGGCCCGAGGACCACGGCGGTGACGGGGCCGACCGGCCCACCGCCGAGACGGCAGACCACAGCGGTGACGGGGCCGACCAGCCCACCGCCGAGACGGCAGCCCACAGCGGCGATCGGGCCTGAGGTCCGTCTATGCCGACCCGTTGACGCCGGCCAGCGCCAGCAGTCGCCGGGCCTGACGCACCACTGCCTCGTCCACCATCGAGCCGTCGTCCGCCACCATCACGCCACGGCCCTCGGCGACGGTGGCGTCGAACCGGGACACCAGCGAGGCCGCGGCCGCCACCGCATCGGGATCGGGGGTGAAGACCTCGTTCACGATCGGGACCTGCGCCGGATGGATGCAGGTTCGGCCGACGAAGCCCATTCCCGCGAGCGTCCTGGTGGAGGCTCGCAGCGCCTCCAGATCGCGAAAGTCCGTGCTGATGGGGGCGACCGGAGGCTCGATGCCCGCCGCGGAGGATGCCAGCACCACCATGGTGCGGACGGTCCGCAGCACCTCGGTCCCGCCGGAGTCCCGGTCCAGTCCGAGTTCGGAGGCGAGGTCGGCCTCCCCGATCTGCAGCCGAGTCACTCGGGGTCCCGCGGCGATCGCGGTCGCAGCCAGCACTGCGGCCGCCGATTCCAGCAACGGCACGACCGAGGTCCGCCCGACCGGGATTCCGGCGGCGGTCTCCGCGTCGGCCAGCGCCCCGTCGACCGGCTCCAGATCGGCCGCCGACTCCACCTTGGCGACCATCACACCGGTCAGTACCGGACGCCAAGCCGTGGCAATGTCCGTCAGCCCGGTGTCACCAGGGTTGATCCGCAGCCACCACTGGGCGGCCGGGCCAGGGGATCCCGTCAGGCGCTCGGTGCCGTCCAGAAACGCCGCGACGGTGCTCCGACCGGCCGGTTTGGCGGCCGGTGCCACCGCATCCTCCAGGTCGAGGATGTAGGCGTCCGCGCCGCGGCGGCGAGCCTTGGCGAGCTTGTCCTGCTGATCGCCGGGGACATAGAGGTAGCTTCGCGGGATCACGCGTCTCGGTGCTCCTCTCCGTGCTCGGGCGTCGTCGATCGACGCCCACCAGTGTCGCATCGCCTCCTCGCGCGACCTACCCCACGATCGGCGAGGGGCGACCCGAGGCCGATCGAGCGTGCCGTCAGGCGATCACCCGAAGCTCCCGAAGCGAGGCGATGTCCTGGCCGGAATAGCCGAGCTCGCCCAGGATCTCGGCGGTGTCGGCTCCCTTCGAGCGCCCCGGGAATCGAATGCTGCCGGGGCTCTCGGACATCCGCCACATCACGTTGTGCTGAAGCACCTCGCCGAGTTCGTCGTCGGGCACCAGCGTGAGCATCTCGGTGTCGCGAACGTGCGGGTCTTCCACCAGGTCCTTGGCGTCGTACACCGGCGCCACCGCCGCCCCGGCCGCCTCGAACGCGGCCAGCACCTGCTCTCGGGTGCGCGCGGCGATGAAGGAGCCGACGTACTCGTCCAGTTCATCGGCGTGCTCGGCACGTTGTGCGCCGGAGGCGAACCACGGCTCGTCGATCACCTCTGGATGACCGACCATCCGGAGCACGCGCTCGGCGATCGCCTGCGCACTGGTGGAGACCGCCACCCAGGCGCCGTCCGCTGTGCGATAGGTGTTGCGCGGGGAGTTGTTCATCGAGCGGTTCCCGTGCCGCTGCTGCACCACGCCAAGTTGCTGGTAGTACGTCGGGTTCGGGCCGACGGCCGTCATGATGGGCTCCAGCAGGTTCATATCGATCACCTGCCCGGTCCCGGTGGCATTCTCGCCGGCGTCCCGGCGGTACAGCGCCATCATTGCCGCACTCGACGCCGCGATGCCCGCGATCGAGTCGGCCAACCCGAACGCCGGCAACATGGGCGGCCCATCGGCCTCACCGGTCAGGTGGGCGAACCCGCTCATGGCCTCGGCGAGGGTTCCGAATCCGGCCCGCGCGGCGTACGGGCCGCGCTGCCCGAACCCCGTCATCCGGACGATCACCAATCCGGGGTTGGCGGCACGGAGCACCTCCGGCCCGACGCCCCAGCGCTCCAGGGTTCCGGGCCGGAAGTTCTCCACCAGCACGTCCGCTCGACGGGCCAGCCGCCGGAATATCTCCGCGCCCCGCGCCGCGGACAGCGACAGCCCCAAGGTGCGCTTGTTGCGCGAGATCTCCTTCCACCACAGCGGAACACCGTCCTTGGCCAGACCGTGGCCCCGCATCGAGTCCCCCTTCTCGGGGTGCTCGATCTTGATGACATCGGCGCCGAAGTCACCCAGGATCTGGCAGCACAACGGACCGGCCAGAATGGTGGACGCATCCAGCACGGTCAGGCCGGTCAGCGGGCCGTCAGCCATCGATCGCTCCCTTGATCCGCAGTGCCGCACGGCTCCGCCGGGCCAGCCGATGGTAGCCAAGGCGCAACCGGCGGACCCCCGCCGATTCGGGACGGCTGCCACCGTGCCGGGCACCCGACTCGCTGCGGTGACACAGCACCGCCACGTACCGTTGAGCGCGATGAACAGCGCGCACCGATCCGGCACGACCGGCCGCGGCCGCCGCGCGCGGCGGCGTGCCGTGCGCGGTCGGATCGGCGCCTGCCTGGCCGCGGCGGTCGCCGTCACGGTGCTGGGCGCCGGGTGCGCGAGCTTCCCGGACGCGGCCGCCAGCTTTGGCGCGCAGCCGTCGCTGACCCCCAAGATCGCCACCCTCGTCACCCCGACGCCGCCCTCCGCCAGCCCGCGGACGACACCGGAGTCCACCACCTCGGAATCGCCCGGCGACCCGGCGAGTTCGGTGCCGACGTCGTCGCAGAGTTCGGCCGACCCGTGCGCACCGTCGATGCCGCCGGTGATCGCCACCTGCCTGGACGCCCCGTGGGGGTTGGCGGTGCTGCCCGGCGGCCAGTCCGCGCTGGTCGGCGAGCGCACCACCGGGAAGATCCTCAAGGTCACGGCCGGCAAGGAGCCGGAACTGGTCGCCAGGGTGACCGGTCTGGACACCGCCGGAGGGGGTGGTCTGCTGGGTCTCGCGCTGTCCCCGTATTACACGGAGGACAGCCTGATCTACGCGTACGTCACCACCCGCACCGACAACCGCATCGTGCGCATCGCACCCGGCCAGAAGCCGAAGGCGATCTTCACCGGCATACCGGCGGGAGACGTGCACAACGGGGGGCCCATCGCCTTCGGGGCCGACGACCTGCTGTACGTGGCCACCGGTGACGCCGGCGACCCGGCCGCCCCCGCCGAGCCCGGCTCGCTGGCCGGCAAGGTGCTGCGCCTGGACGCCTACGGCAAGCCGGCCGGCGCCGGCTCGGCCGACGGTACGGAGAGCGGCGGCAGCGGCGCACCCAGCACCGCGGACACCCCGGGCACCACCACCCGCCCGGCGGTGTACGCCTCCGGGTTCACCGATCCGACCGGCATCTGCCCGCTGCCCGGTCAGCGCATCGGCACCGTGGACCACAGGGCAACCGGTGACCTGCTGATCCCGGTCGCCTCCGGCAGGGACTACACCCACCCGGCATCTGGCGACACCCTGTGGGTGTACCAGGCCGGCGACGGCGGGGCGGTGGACTGCGCGGTCTCGAACGGCTACCTGATGGCCAGCTCACTGGACGCCAAGAAGGTGACCAGCATCCAGATGACCCCGACCGGCGGGTTCACCGGCTCCCCCAACGATGTGGCGAGGAACGAGTTCGGCCGGCTTCGCACGATCGTCACCGGCCAGGACGACCTGGTCTGGCTGACCACCTCCAACAAGGACGGTCACGGCAAGCCGATACCGAGTGACGACCGGGTGGTCGTCCTGCCGGCCGGCGGAGGGGGCGGCAGCGGCGGCGTCGACTGACCCGGCCGCGGGCCCGGGCGGCGTCGACTGACCCGGCCGCGGGCCCGGAGGCGTCGGCCGACCGCACCGCAGCGGAGTGACGAGCGATCCGGCCCGGATGACGTGGCCGCACCCTTCTCGCGCGGTCCCACCCGGACGATCCCGCGGTCCGACGACCCGGGATCAACATCCCGCAACGATCGCGCCGGCGGCCGTGCCATCGCCGATTCTCGCCGGTAGGGTCTCCACGCGGCCGGTGCCGCAAGGAGGGAGTCGTCGGCAGTGGCCAGCGGATGGAGGGTGCGCCGTACCGGAGCGCGCCGCACCGTCGTGTTCGCGCTCGCCGCGCTGATCTCCGTCACCGCCTTCCTGCTGGCCGGCATCGCCGGCTATGGCACCCGTGTCGGCACCGTCGGGCTGCGGGACTTCCTGCGCGCCGCCGTCGCGACGGCCTCCTCGCTGCAGGTGCAGTCCAGGCTG
>JBIQML010000393.1:0-5075 GCA_044463405.1 Nakamurella lactea
CTCCGACGGCATCTCGATGGGCCACGAGGGGATGCACTTCTCGCTGGTGAGCCGCGAGGTGATCGCCGACAGCGTGGAGACCGTCATGCAGGCCGAGCGGCTGGACGGCTCCGTGCTGCTGGCCGGATGCGACAAGTCGTTGCCCGGCATGATGATGGCCGCCGCCCGGCTGGACCTGGCCTCGGTGTTCCTGTACGCCGGCTCGATCCTGCCCGGGATCGCCAAGCTGCACGACGGCACCGAGAAGGACGTCACCATCATCGACGCGTTCGAGGCGGTCGGCGCGTGCGCCCGCGGGCTGATCCCGCGGTCCGACCTGGACTCCATCGAGCGGGCGATCTGCCCGGGCGAGGGCGCCTGCGGGGGCATGTACACCGCCAACACCATGGCCAGTGCCGGGGAGGCGCTGGGCCTGTCGCTGCCGGGCAGCGCCGCCCCGCCGGCCACCGACCGGCGCCGGGACAACTTTGCGCACCGATCCGGCGAGGCGGTGGTGGAGATGCTGCGGCAGGGCATCACCGCGCGGCAGATCCTCACCAAGCCGGCGTTCGAGAACGCCATCGCCGTGGTGATGGCGTTCGGCGGTTCGACCAACGCGGTGCTGCACCTGCTGGCGATCGCGCACGAGGCCGACGTCGACCTGACGCTGGACGACTTCGTGCGGATCGGTGCGAAGGTGCCGCATCTGGCCGACGTCAAGCCGTTCGGGCGGCACGTGATGGTGGACGTGGACCGCATCGGCGGCGTGCCGGTGGTGATGAGGGCGCTGCTGGACGCCGGGCTGCTCAACGGGGATTGCCTGACGGTGACGGGCAAGACCATGGCCGAGAACCTGGAGCAGATCGCACCGCCGGACATCGACGGCAAGGTGCTGCGCGCGATGGGCGATCCCATCCACCGGACCGGTGGCATCACCATTCTCGGCGGGTCGCTGGCGCCGGATGGGGCCGTGGTCAAGTCCGCCGGGTTCGACACCGACGTGTTCACCGGAACGGCGCGGGTGTTCGACCGGGAGCGGGCCGCGCTGGACGCCCTGGAGGACGGCACCATCACCAACGGCGACGTCGTGGTGATCCGGTACGAGGGGCCCAAGGGCGGGCCCGGCATGCGGGAGATGCTGGCGATCACCGGGGCGATCAAGGGCGCCGGGCTGGGCAAGGACGTGCTGCTGCTCACCGACGGCCGTTTCTCCGGCGGCACCACCGGGCTGTGCGTCGGGCACGTGGCGCCCGAGGCGACCGACGGCGGGCCGATCGCGTTCGTCCGGGACGGGGATCAGATCCGGCTGGACGTGGCCAACCGGACCCTGGAGCTGCTGGTCGACGCGGACGAGTTGGAGCGCCGGCGGGAGGGATGGCGGCCGCTCCCGCCGCGGTACACCCGGGGCGTGCTGGCCAAGTACGCCAAGCTGGTCGGCTCCGCGTCGCATGGGGCGGTCTGCGGCTGAGCGAACGGAGCGGTCTGCGGCTGAGGGCCGGACGCTGGAGGTGATCCGGGCCGAACCGACCTGACGCCCACGACGGTGACGAGATCCGGGTTGTGCGCCATCGTTTCGCCCGATCGGCCCGCACGGCCGCGGGTCGGGACTAGGGTCAACTGACCTGATCGACCTCCTGCTCGTTCCCCCCGGACGGATGCCATGACCTTCGACGATCCCGGACGGCGGATGCCGCCCACAGCACGACGACACCGGACGCTGAGGTCGGCCGTGCTGGCGACGCTGCTCGTCGGCTGCCTGCTGAGTGCCGCGTGCTCGACCACGGTGGCCGGAACTGCGCGGCGGCCCGGGCCGGACGCCTCCACCTCGGCGCCGGCGGGCCCTGGGGAGTCCGGCCAGGCCGACCCGGACGGTAGTGGCGGCGGGACCGGCGCGGGTGGCGCCGATCTCGGCACCGTCGAGCCCTACGTGGTCAAGGGCCGGGTCACCACCGAGGCGGGAGAGCCGGTGGCAGGCGCCGAGGTCTGGGCCGATAACACGTTGGCCTACAACAGCAATGCCCTGGCCGTCAGCGGCGCTGACGGTAGCTATCGGATCGACCTGCCCCGGTCCGAGTCGCTGACCTGGCGGATGGGCGGGCACATCGTCACCACCTACCACGGCCAGAGCTACGACCTCGACCTGGCGGTGGACGCCGCGCCGTTCGCCAGCGCCGACGGCGCCGTGCGCGATTTCACCTGGCGGCTGGACGGCGCGCACGACGACGACCCGGACCTGTACTACGGAGGCCTGGTCTACGTCTACGAGGACCTGGAGCACTCCGACCTGGGCGACGGCGGCTGGCAGATCACCTTCACCCCGGACGGGCCGCTGATCGACGGCAGCACCGTGCAGGCCTTCACCCGGGACGTGCAGCAGGGCCAGATCTCCGGCGTGCCGGTCGGGCAGTACACCGTCACGGCTTCGTACCTGCCTGCCGACGGCAGCGGACCGGTGCCGCTGTACATCCGGCCCAGGGACGACGGCGACTACGCGCCCAGCGCCACGGCGACGTTCCGGCCCGACTCCACCCCGCTGATGGAGCTGGAGATCGTCAAGCCGTGAGGGTCGGGCCGGTCGGGCCCGCGGGAGCGTAGCGGACCGCCGGCATGCGGCGGATCCGCAGTACCGCAACGGTTCCGGCGGTGACGGTGATCGCGGCGGCGAGCCCCAACTGGACGGCGACGCTGGCGGCGAGCGCGGCGGGGACCGGCGACCAGTCGCCCGCCAAGACGTCCACCAGCCGCGCTGCCCGTTGCAGCGTGACCACTCCGGCGAGCCAGGCCAGCGCCAGGACCGAAGCGGTGTCGACCCGGTGCCCGCTGGCGGCCCCGATCAGGAACGTCGTGCCGACCGAGATCACCACTAGCGACCACACGAATGGGGCGGTGCCGAAGCCGACGATCCAGCCCAGGGTGCTCAGCCAGCCCGGCGGTTCCCCGGCCGAGAGCGCGATCGCGACCAGCAGGACGTAGGCATTGATGGCGACGATCACGACGGCGGCGGCGATCAGCCAGGTACGCAGTCGCGGGATGGATGTGGTGGCGTCCGTCGCGGCCAGCGCCGCCAGCCCCACCAGCACGGCGACCTTGGTGGCGGCCAGCACCACCGGTTCCCCGGCCACCAGCGGATAACCGACCGCGAGGACCACCGGCAGGGCGGCCGGGACCGCCGACAACGCCGCCGCCCACCAGGTGGCCCGCCGGCCGCCGCGGATGGCCAGCACCAGGGCGGGAATCCACAGCACGAACGCCCAGCGGTTGATCACCTGCCAGAGTTCGTCGGGGGCGCCGCTGACCGGAGTGCCCGCCGGTACGGCGTCGTCCACGGGTGGCGACCACCAGGCCGTCCACAGCGCGCCGCACACCAGGATCACCGCCCACGCGGCGAGCATCGCCAAGGCGGCGACGAGCGCGATCCGCAAGGCGGAAAGCCGGATGCGGTATCGCTCCGGGCCCACCGGATCTGCCCAGCGCAAGCGCAGCGCCAGGGCCAGCACGGACAGCGTCTCGGCAGACCCGACCCCGCCGAACTTCGCGGTCAGGTCGGCGTTCTCCGGATCGGCCCCGAACTCGCTGTCCAGGAAGGTGTCCACCATCTCCTGCTCGCGGGCCTCCCGGTAGGGGCGCGGCAGCACGCGCAGCAGCCGGCGGTAGCGCAGCTCCAGGGTGCTGGGCTCGATGCTGCCGCTCGGAAGGTCCGTCATGGCGCCTGCCGGGCCGGTCGTGCCGCCAGCCGGGCGGTGGCGATCTGGGCATTGGCCGCCTGTCGGGCCGCCTCCCTGGTGAGCGCGTGCCGTCCCCTGGCCGAGATCCGGTAATAGCGGCGGAGCCGGGAATCCACCACCTCTTCGCGGTCCAGCTCGATGGTCCCCTCGGCGGCCAGCCGGTCGAGGATGCCGTACAGCGTGCCCACCCGCAGCCGCACCCGGCCCTCGGACAGCTCTGCCACCTCGGACAGGATCGCGTAGCCGTGCAGCGGAGTGCGGGCCAGCGCCGTCAGCACGAAGAAGGCCTGTTCCGACATCGTCCGGCCAGTCATGGGCTGAATATATCGCGAAACTGAGTATCAGGCTGGGGCGGCGCCGTGCTCCAGCTAGCCCGATCCGGCGGTAAGCCCGGGCCCCGTTACCGGCCCGGTCTCCGGGCGCGGCCCCCAGATCCGGTGCGGAAATGTCCGCTGGCCGGATAAATCTGCACCGGATCCGGAGATTGCGGGGCGCGGTCGGGGAGCGGCCCGGTCGGGGAGCGGCCCGGTCCGGGAGCGGCCCGGTCGGGGAGCGGCCCCGCTGGCATCCGGTCCCGCTTCGGTCCAGCTCCGGCCCGGTTTCGGCCCCACCCGGCTTCCGCCCAGGCCACGGCTCCGCCCAGGTCCGGCCCGGCTCCGGTTGCCCCGGTTCAGCTACGGCGCGGGCCCCGTCCGGCTCCGGATCAACTCCGGGCCGGCGCGGCCACCAGATCTGGTGCGGAAATGTCCGCTGGCCGGATAAATCTGCACCGGATCCGGAGATTGCGGGGCGCGGTCGGGGAGTGGCCCGGTCGGGGGAGCGGCCCGGTCGGGGAGCGGCCCGGTCGGGGAGCGGCCCTGCTGGCATCCGGTCCCGTTGCGGTGCAGTTCCGGTCCGGCTTCGCCCCTGTCCCGGCTTCGGCCGGGTCCCGGCTTCGGCCGGGTCCCGGCCTCGGCCCAGGCCCCCGGCTCCGGCTCCGGCCCAGGCCCCCGGCTCCGGTCCAGCTCCGAACCGGCCCGGCCACCGGATTCGGTGCGGCAATGTCCGCCAGCCGGACAATTCCGCACCGAATCTGGTCGCCGGGGCCTATCCGGGCCCTCACCGGGTGCAGGACACGTCCATGGCCGGGGACGGAGGGGCGATCAGGGCGGGGAGTGAACAATGGGCACGGTGAGCAGAGCGAGCACCACCCCGGAATCCTCGTCACCGTCCCGTCGGCACCCACGGCGCCGGCAGGCGTTGCGCGCCCTGCTGCAGGACGCGGGTGTGGGCGCGATGCTCATCACCGACCTGATCAACATCCGCTACCTGACCGGCTTCACCGGATCCAACGCCGCCCTGCTCGTCGCCGCCGACGGAGACGAGAACACC
>JBIQML010000394.1:0-5075 GCA_044463405.1 Nakamurella lactea
ACCACCGCACCGGCAAGGCGGAGAAGTGCACGTTCTGCTTCCCGCGCATCGAGGCGGGCCAGCCGACCATCTGCTCGGAGACCTGCGTGGGCCGGCTGCGCTACCTTGGGCTGTTCCTGTACGACGCCGACAAGGTGCTGGACGCGGCGGCCACGCCCGACGTCAAGGACCTCTACCAGGCACAGCTCGACGTGTTCCTGGACCCGCACGACCCCGAGGTGCAGGCCGCCGCGGAACGTGACGGCATCCCGCACGACTGGGTGCAGGCGGCAAAGCGATCACCAGTGTACGAGCTGGCGGTGCGGCACAAGGTGGCGCTACCGCTGCACCCGGAATACCGCACCCTGCCAATGGTCTGGTACATCCCGCCGCTGTCCCCGGTGGCCGACATCGTGCACGCCCAGGGCTACGACCACTCGGATCCGGATCGGGTGTTCGCCACCATCGACGCGCTGCGCATCCCGATCGACTACCTGGCGAACCTGTTCACCGCGGGCGATTCCGAGCAGATCCGCCGCGTGCTGCGCAAGCTCACCGCGATCCGAGCGATCCAGCGGGCCAAGCAGCTGGAACTGCCGCCGGACGAGGACCTTCCGGCGTCGGTCGGCGCCACCGCCGAGGACCTCGAGGACCTGTACCGGTTGCTGGCCATCGGCAAGTACTCCGACCGGTACGTGATCCCGCCGGCGCACGCCGAGGAGGCGGGACGGCTGATGGGCCAGCACGAGCAGCTGTTCTGCAGCCTGGACACCGAGGGCGGTCCCGGCATGGGCGGCATGGGGCCGCCCGGACCGCACGGCATCGGCTCCTTCCAGCCCACCGGGACGCCCGACGCCGGCAGCACCTTCACCACCGAAGACGGCACGACCCGCTTCAACCTGCTGGGCTGGGACGGCAAGGGCGAGACGCCGCAACACCTGTTCCCGGAGGCCGAGCCGAGCTCGATCCCGTTCTGGCGGCGGCGCAAGGCGTCCGGCCTGTCGCCGGAGCCGGGGCCGGCATGAGCCCCGCACACGGCACCGTCGCCACCCACGCCCCGCCGGCCCCGGGCGTCCCCGTCCCCGACCGCACGCTGAAGCTGGCCTCGCTGCTGCTGCAGTACCCGACGTGCGCGCTGTTCGACGGGTTGCCGGTGCTGGCCGACGCGGCCCGCACCGCGAGCCCGCGCGCCACCCGCGAGCACCTGACCGCCTTCGTGGACTGGCTGGGGGCCAGCTCCCCGGAGGAGGTCGCGCGGCACTACGTGCAGACGTTCGACCTGCGACGGCGGTGTGCGCTGTACCTGACCTACTACCGGTTCGGCGACACCCGCAACCGCGGCATGGCCCTGGTGGAGTTCAAGAACGCCTACCGCACCGCCGGTTTCACCCCGAGCGAGGACGAGTTGCCGGACTACCTGCCGATGGTGCTGGACTTCGCGGCGCTGTGCGACCGCGGCCGCCGGCTGCTGCACGGACACCGCACCGACCTGGAACTGCTGCGCCGGGCGCTGGACGACGCCGGCTCGCCCTACGCCCAGGTGGTCGCCGGGGTGGCCGCAGGACTGCCCTCACTCGGCCGCCGCGAGCTGCGCCAGGTGCTCTCGGCCTGGCAGTCCGGGCCGCCCTCCGAGCAGGTGGGGCTGGAACCGTTTGCACCGCCCGACTATCTGACCGGCTACCGGACCTCCACCCGCCGACCCGAGCAGGAGCCGCTGCCATGACCGTCGTCACCGCCTGGGAGATCCTGCTGTGGGTGGCGCTGCCCTACGCCGCGCTGGCGATCTTCGTGGTCGGGCACATCTGGCGATGGCGGTACGACCAGTTCGGCTGGACCAGCCGCTCCACCCAGTTGCAGGAGCGCAAGCTGCTCAAATGGGGCGGCCCGGTGTTCCACTACGCCACGTTCGCGGCCATCGGCGGCCACGTGCTCGGCATCCTGATTCCTGCGCAGTGGATCAGCGCGATCGGCATCCCGGAGCACGCCTATCACTGGTTCGCCGCCATCGCCGGCACCGTCGCCGCCGTGCTGGTGATCCTGGGCATCGTGATCCTGGCCACCCGCCGGCTGTTCGTGAGCCGGGTACGGGCCACCACGTCACCGATCGACTGGGTGGCGCTGGTACTGCTGCTGATCATCGTGCTGACCGGCATCGTGCCCACCGCCCTGAACCTGGTGGTGGAGCCCTACGACTACCGGCACACCATCTCGCCGTGGTTCCGTGGCCTGTTCTCCGGCAACCCGGAGGTCGCCAGCGTGGTGACCGCGCCGTTCGTCTACCAGCTGCATGCCGTTGCGGCGTGGGTGATCTGGGCGGTGTGGCCGTTCACCCGGCTGGTGCACGCGTGGAGCTATCCGCTGTGGTACCTGTGGCGGCCGTACGTGGTGTTCCGCAGCCGCAAGGCGCAGCACCCCGCCGAGCCGGGCACCGGCGGGCGCAAGTGGCGCAAGATCGGCGCGCCCTACTAGGCGATGACGACGTCGACGCTGCGCGGCCGGGTCGCCGACGGCGTGCAGACCCTCAACCCCGGATACTTCGCGCTGGTGATGGCCACCGGCATCGTGTCGGTCGCCATGGACAATCACGGCCTGCCCGCGCTGTCGACCGCGCTGCTCGGTCTGGCGATGGCCTGCTACGCCGTGCTGGTGGTGCTCACCGGCTGGCGGCTGATCGCGCACCGCGACAGGATGCTCGCGGACCTGCGCAACCCGCAGATCGCGTTCGGCTACTTCACCTTCGTGGCCGGCACCGACGTGCTGGGCACCGCGCTGCTGGGTCGGGCGTCCTACGGTGCCGCGCTGGGGCTGCTGGTGGTCGGCGGGTTGGCGTGGCTGGTGCTGGGCTACGTGGTCCCGTGGACGGCCGTGCTCGGCAGGTCCCGTCACCGCTCGATCCTGGCCGACGCCAACGGAACGTGGTTCATCTGGGTGGTGGCCAGCCAGTCGGTGGCCGTGCTGGCCGCCGGGCTGGAGCCCCACCTGGACGGCCTGCGCCGGGAACTGGCCGTGCTGGCCGTGGTCTCCTGGGCGGTGGGGCTGTTCCTGTATGGCGCGGCGGGGATCTTCGTCGCCGCCCGGATGATGATCTACCCGCTCGGGCCGAAGGACCTGACGCCGCCGTACTTCGTATCCATGGGCGCCACGGCCATCACGGTGGTGGCCGGCGCCCGCATCGTGCAGATGGCCGACGCCCCGATGGTGGCGGCCACCAGGGGGCTGGCGGCGGGCGTGTCCGTGGTGTTCTGGGCGTTCGGCACCTGGCTGGTGCCGGTGCTGCTGGCCGCCGGGCTGTGGCGCCACGTGGTGCACCGGATCCCGCTGGGCTATTCGGCGCCGCTGTGGAGCGTGGTGTTCCCGCTGGGTATGTACGGGGTGGGCGCGCACTACCTGGGTCAGGCGGACGACCTGCCGCTGGTGGAGGCGATCGGCGCCAACGAGAGCTGGCTGGCGCTGGCGGTGTGGGCGGTGACGTTCGGCGGGATGCTGGTCCACCTGACGCGCACGGTGCTGCGAGCTGCCCGGTCCGCCGGTTGACGCACCGCGACGCCCGCCGGACCCCGGCGAGAGGCAGATGGCAGTCGGAGATTTTTTTCACGGGGAATCCGTGTATAAACTGGTGTGCGGTGCGGGCCCCGGTGATGCCCCCCGACCCACCGGCGCCCGCACCGCCCGCCGACCCCCCGAAGGGAGAGCCGCCCGTGACCTACGTCATCGCCGAGCCGTGCATCGACGTGATGGACCGCGCCTGCGTCGAGGAATGCCCCGTCGACTGCATCTACGAGGGTGGTCGCTCGCTGTACATCCACCCCGACGAGTGCGTGGACTGCGGCGCCTGCGAGCCGGTCTGCCCGGTGGAGGCGATCTTCTACGAGGACGACGTGCCGGAGAAGTGGCACCTCTACACCGACGACAACGCGCGCTTCTTCACCGACGCGCTGCCCGGCCAGGACGGGCCGCTCGGCTCCCCCGGCGGGGCCGCCAAGATCGGGGCGCTGGGCGTGGACACCGACCTGGTGGCCAACCATCCGGCGCTGGACGAGGCCACCACCTGACCTATCGGCGCCGGGTGCGCTCCTCGCCGCTGCCCTCCAGCCGGGGGGCGAGCCATTCGACAAGTGGGCGGACCGCGCGCCAGTCCTTGCGCACCCTGGCCAGCAGATCGGCAGTGTGGATCATCGGGTCGAAGCCGTACATACGGCCGGCCGTCAGCGATTTGTGCCGCAGCAACTCGATGCGCGGATGATCGGCGGGGTAGCCACGTGGGGACGTCTTGACCCGCTCGCCGCCGATGTCGAAACCCGCTCGGCGCAGCCGTGCCAGGATCTTCTCCAGCGCCGTGCCCTCGGGGCCGTCGATCGCGGTGCGCACGGCAGCGATCCCGGCGGAGCTGGCGTGGTAGAAGCCACCGGCCACCCGCACGCCGGGCGCGGAGATCTCCAGGTACCAGCCGGTGGCCGGGGCGAGGGCGACGAACGCGCCCTGGTGGGTCTTGTACGGGGTCTTGTCGCCGGCGAAGCGCACGTCCCGGTAGGGCCGGAACACCTTGGCGGGCCCGAACTCGGATTCCAGCGCGTCGGTCAGCGCCAGCATGGGGGTGCGGACGGCGGAGATGTAGACGTCCTTGTGGGCGTCCCAGAACGGCTTGGAGTTGTCGGCCTCCAGGTCGTCGTAGAAGTCCAGGGCGGTGACGGGGAAGCCGGCGAACGTCATACCGGCGAGCGTACGTTCCGGGCCGGGGCACCGGCCTCAGCGGTGCAGCACCCAGTCGATGAGGTCGGACGGATCCGGCCGGTAGCTGCAACTCGCGCCGGTTCGGATCGTGGTGACCAGATGCTCGCCGGTCCGGGGGTCGGCCTCGGCGATCCGGTGGATCGCCGAGGTGATCGCCTTGGTGACTGCCACCCGCGCCCGCTCGCCGGTGGATCCGGTCGGGCGGGGCCGGCCGCCCAGCCCGGTCGCCGCTCCGACTTCGGCCAGCAGCGCTTCGCGCTCCGCGTGCAACCGGTCCAGGCGTCCCAGGTCCGCGTCGTTTTCGGCCCGCGCCAGAAGCGCATCGATCTCGGTCAGGCGACTGTGGTACGCGGCCAGGGCATGTC
>JBIQML010000395.1:0-5073 GCA_044463405.1 Nakamurella lactea
TGTTGGACTTGGCCAGCTCGACCGGCTCGGGGCCGCGGTCCGGACCGGCCTGGATGCGCTTGTAGTGGTTGTAGACGGCCACCGACAGCGCCTTCTTGGCCGACTCCTGGCCGATCACGTACTGGTCGAGGTACTCGCGGATGGCGGTCGGCTTGGGCAGCTCGTCGAGCTTGACCTCACCGGTCTCGGCGAGCTCCTCCTCGATGATCTCGTTGCACAGCTCGATGCACTCGTCGCAGATGTAGACGCCTGGCCCGGCGATCAGCTTGCGCACCTGCTTCTGGCTCTTTCCACAGAAGGAGCACTTGAGCAGGTCGCCCCCATCGCCGATGCGTGCCATAACGCCTCTCGCTCGTCGCAGTGATCGGGCCGGACGGCCGTCGCTGTTGCTGGTGCTGCTTCTGGTCGTTGCTTCTGGTCGTCACAGCCGTTGCCGTCGGTGCTGTCCGACTGACGCTACCGCTCGTCCGGCACCCGCCGGGGCCGAATGCCGCGTCGCCCGGCGCGCACTGCCTCGCAGTATCGCCCAACGGGCGCCCCGCCGCCCGTTCGGACCCAGCGTAGCCGCACCCACGGGTCCGTGGGCGGCCATTTCCACCCGGCGTGGCAGCGCCCGGCGTGGCCGATCCGTCAGTCGACCAGCTTGCGGTAGGTCAGCACCTCGTCGACCAGCCCGTACGCCTTGGCCTCCTCGGCGGTGAGGATCTTGTCCCGGTCGACGTCGACCCGGATCTCCTCGGGCGTCTTGTCGGAGTGCCGCGCCAGGATCTCCTCCATGGCCGAGCGCATCCGCTGGATCTCCGCGGCCTGGATGGCCAGGTCGGACACCTGCCCGTACGCGCCCTCCATGGCCGGCTGGTGGATCAGGATCCGGGAGTTCGGCAGCGCGAGCCGCTTGCCGGGCGAGCCCGCGGCCAGCAGCACCGCCGCGGCGGAGGCCGCCTGGCCCAGGCACACGGTCTGGATCTTCGGCCGGACGAACTGCATGGTGTCGTAGATCGCCGTCATGGACGTGAACGAGCCACCCGGCGAGTTGATGTACATCACGATCTCGCGGTCCGGGTCGGTGGACTCCAGCGTCAGCAACTGGGCCATCACGTCGTTGGCGGAGGCGTCGTCGATCTGCACGCCGAGGAAGATGATGCGTTCCTCGAACAGCTTGTTGTAGGGGTTGGACTCCTTGACCCCGTAGCTGGTGCGCTCCACGAAGGAGGGCAGCACGTAGCGGGACTGCGGCAGGTTCAGCGCGTTGCCGTGCGCGTAACCGGCCGGGCCGGCACCGGCCATCGTCGGGTGGGTCGTCATGGTCTGGTCTGCTCCGCTCACTTGCTCGACTTGCTCGACGAGGAGCCCGAGGACGCGCCGCCGGACTGCTCCGCCCGGGAGATCACCTTGTCGATGAACCCGTACTCCAGGGCCTCCTTGGCGGTGAACCAGCGGTCCCGGTCGGAGTCGGCGATGATCCGCTCCACGGTCTGCCCGGTGTGCTGGGCGATCAGCTCGGCCATCTCCTGCTTGGACTGGTTGAGCATGTCCGCCTGGATGGCGATGTCAGCGGCGGTGCCGCCGACGCCCGCGCTGGGCTGGTGCATCAGGATCCGGGCGTGCGGCAGCGCGGCGCGCTTCCCCTTGGCGCCGGCGGTGAGCAGGAACTGGCCCATGGAGGCCGCCAGGCCCATCGCGGTGGTGGCCACGTCCGGTTCGATGAGCACCATCGTGTCGTAGATGGCCATGCCGGCGGTGACGCTGCCCCCCGGCGAGTTGATGTACAGCGTGATGTCCTTCTCCGGATCCTCCGCGGCCAGCAGCAGCAGCTGGGCGGTGATCTCGTTGGCGTTGGTGTCCTTCACCTCTGAGCCCAGGATGATGATCCGCTCCCGCAGCAGCCGCTCGGAGACCGAATCGGTCAGGGACATGCCCGGGGTGGCCCGCATCACGGCGGGCAGGATCTCCGGGGCAGCCCGCTCGATGGCGGCCAGCGGATGGGCCCCTGTCACATCGCGAGTCACGTCGTCTCCTCGTCACAAAGATTGCGGTGGTGGTGCCGCGGCCGCCGACGTCGGCAACCGGTCACCATCGACCCTAACGACGCCACCGGGGCCGACCATGCCCGGATCGGCCGCTGTTCGCTGTCGGCGTGATCGCCGGGCGGATCCGGTGGCGGCGGATCAGGCGCCGGTACTCGGCGCGCTCGCCGTGGCCGGCTCGTCACCGGCGGCGTCGTCACCGTCGGCCCCGTCACCGTCGGCCTCGTCCTCGCCGGCCTCGTCTTCGCCGGCCCCGTCACCGTCGGCCCCGTCTTCGCCGGCCTCGTCACCGTCCGAAGCGCTGTCCTCGTTGGCCCCGTCACCGTCGGCCCCGTCACCGTTCGAAGCGCCGTCCTCGTCGTCCTCGACCGTCTCGATGCCGAACAGCGTCGCCACGTCCAGGGTGTTGCCGGAGGCGTCGGTCAGGGTGGCCTGCTGCACGGCGCCCATCAGGGCCTTGCCGCGCCGCACCTCGGCGAAGATGCCGCCCAGCTGGCCGGCCTCCTGAAGCCGGCGCAGGTACTCCTCCGGGCTGACGCCGAACCGCTGCGCGTTGTAGACCAGCCGCTCGGTGAACTCCTCCTGGCTGACGGACACGTTGCCGGCCTCGGCCAGCGCGTCCAGCAGCAGCTGGGTGCGCACGGCCTCCTCGGCGGAGGACTCGATGTCCGCGTCCAGCTCCTCCCGGGTCTGGCCGATGCTCTCCAGGTGGGCCAGCAGGGCCTGCTCGTCGTGGTCGAAGCTGTGCACGGCCTCGTGCTGGCGGACGTCGACCTCGGCCTTCTTGGCGGCCTCCGGCACCGGGATGTCGGTGGCCTCCAGCATCGCCTCCAGCACCTTGTCGCGCGCCTCGGCGCCCTGCTGCAGGTTCTTCACCCGGCGGATCTTCTCGGTCAGGTCGGCACGCAGCTCCTCGACGGTGTCGAACTCGCTGGCCAGTTGCGCGAAGTCCTCGTCCACCTCGGGCAGGGTCCGCTCGGACACCGCGGTGACGGTGGCGGTGATCTGCGCCTGCTCGCCGGCGTGCTCCCCCGCCACCAGCGTGCTGTCGAAGGTCGCGGACTCGCCGGCGGACAGGCCCGTGATGGCCTCGTCGATGCCCTCCACCAGCTCGCCGGAGCCCACCCGGTAGCTCAGCCCGTCCGCGGTGGCGTCGGGGAGTTCCTCGTCGCCGACCGCCGCACGCAGGTCCAGGGTCACCAGGTCACCGTCGGCCGCGGGGCGGTCCACCGCGGTGGTGGTGGCGAACCGCTCGCGCAGCGCCTCCACCTGCTCGTCCACCTCCTGGTCGGTGATCTCGACGTCGTCGACGGTGACGGAGATCTGCGCGGGGTCGGGCAGCGTGAACTCGGGCCGGACGTCGACCTCGGCGGTGAATTCCACCACATCGCCGTCCTCGATCTTGGCGATCTCGATGTCCGGCTGGCTCAGCACGGCGAGCTGCTCGGCCTCCACCGCCTCGCCGTACTTGACCGGCACCGCGTCGTTGACCACCTCGGTGAGGATGGCGCCGCGGCCGAGCCGGGCGTCCAGGATGCGTGCGGGCACCTTGCCGGGACGGAACCCCGGGATCCGCACCTGGCCGGCCAGCGTGCGGTACGCCTTGTCGAAGTGCGGCTTGAGTTCGTCGAACCCGACCTCGACGGTGAGTTTCACCCGCGTGGGGTTCAGGTGCTCGACGGTGCTTTTCACGTGCAGGACTCCTCGGCCGGTCGGATTCGGTGCTCGCTGCCAGGTGGGCGGGCTCATGGGCGCGCGGGCAGCCCGGTCGATTCTAGGGGACTCGGTCCGATGGGCGTTCCATCGCACGTCCCGGCCGGTGCGGGCACCCGGCGGACGGGGCCCAACGGCCAGCCGCACCCCGCGGTCAGGCCCGCGGACCGTCACCGGCCAGGTAGTCGGCGATGGCCGCCGAGATCGGCAGCCCCGCCTCGAGCTCGTACCAGCTGAATCCCGGTGACGGGTTGACCTCGAAGCAGACCACCCGGCCGTCCGGGCACAGCTTGAGGTCGATGCCGGCCAGCGGCAGGTCCAGCGCACGCGACAGCGCCAGGCACCGATCGGGCCACGGGTCGGCAAGGGTGTGGGCGGTCAGCGCGGCGTCCCGGCCGACCTGGCGGCGCGAGTAGCGGTAGTCCACCGCGGCGGAGTCCACCGCGGCGGCGTACACCCGATCGCCGACGACGTGCACCCGCACGTCGATCCCCGGTACGCGTTCCTGGAACTGCACCGGGCACCAGCGAAGCCGGTCCAGCCTGGCCGGGTCGGTGCCGGGGTCCAGGGTGCTGACGATGGAGCGGATCCCCGAGGTGGACTTGTAGATCACCTCGCGGTGCCCGCCGGCGAATCGGCGCAGCCGCGCCGGCGAGTCGGTGACCAGGGTCTGCGGAATGGAGAACCCGCACCGCGCGATCGTCTGGGCCTGCAGTGGCTTGGACATGTTCGACGCCATCGCCGACAGCCGGTTGGCCACACGGCATGTGGCCACCTCGGTGAAGCCCGTCAGCGCCTGGTACACCGTCCTGGCGTGCGCCAGCAACGGGTCTGCGGCCGGCGCTTCCCGCAGCTCCGGCGCGAGCTCCGGCTCGACGGGACGGGCGTAGACGCCGCTGATCTCGTCCCAGGCCACCCGGGCGCCGTCCACCTGCAGCCACCCCTCCGGCCGGCCGTCGCCGGCGATGCCGAGTTCCAGGCGCACCCCGAAGGCCTGCGGCGGCACCGTGATGGCGTCGGTTCCCCGCGCGCGCAGCGCGTCGGCCACCAGCCGGACCGGCGACTCGTCGGGAACTCCCCACAGCAGCACGGTCATCACGCCACCGCCGCCGTCCGTGGTGCGAGCACGCCCACCAGCCGGTCGAACGCGGCGGGCGGCAGGGACCCGATCGCCGGCAGCGGGGTGAACCCGGCCAGCCACCACCCGGTCGCGCCGACCCGAAAGTCCACGCCCACCAGCGAGTCGCCGGCGCCCAGCGCCCGCACCAGGCGCCCGCAGCCCGCGGCCACCGGCGCCGGAATCCGGTCCGCGAGCACCTGCCCGTCCAGCACC
>JBIQML010000396.1:0-5044 GCA_044463405.1 Nakamurella lactea
CGACGAATCCCACGC
This sequence comes from Nakamurella lactea, assembly GCA_044463405.1. GTDB lineage: Bacteria > Actinomycetota > Actinomycetes > Mycobacteriales > Nakamurellaceae > Nakamurella > Nakamurella lactea_B. The sequence goes on from JBIQML010000396.1 coordinate 16, forward strand.
TGCCGCGGGCCCGGTCGACCTGGTAGATCCAGGTGGTGTCCGGCAGCGGTTCCTGCAGCGTGACGGTGCGGTCGGTGCTGGTCATGCCGCCGAAGAACGGGATCGCCGCGGACGCGCCCCAGTCCCTGGCCGGTTCCAGCGACACCAGGTGCAGCGCCAGCGTGTCGCCGGGCTCCGCGCCGTCCACGTAGAACGGACCGGTCTGCGGGTTGACCGCGGACAGGTCGACCTTCTCCGAGGACAGGTCGTCCACGGTGCGCAGCGCACCGCCGAACGCGTCGTCGGACCACAGCCGCAGCACGGTGCCGGGGCACACGTGCATCACGGGGGCGACACCGCCGAAGGTGTAGGCGTACTGGTCCCGGGTTGGCGTGAACTCTACGACGTCCATGCCGGGATGCTATGCGGTTGCCTCGCAGGGCGATAGGCCGGTCGTGGGCCCCAGCGTCACCGCCTGCTTCCGCGGCGCCCGGGCCGGGGGTCAGCGGCCGACCCGCTCGGCCAGGAACTCCGCGAACGTCTGGGTGCCGTCGGCATGCTCGGGCGTCAGGTTCGCGCCGGCGGCCAGGGCCCGCATCATTCGGCCGCGCAGCCGAACAGGCACGATCCGGCGGTTCTTGGCGGCGGCGTCCAGATAGGCCCGCGCCAGGTCCTGCACGGTCAGCACCTCGGGACCGCCCATGTCCGGCGCGCGGCCGGCGGGTTCCGCGGTGGCCAGCGCCGCCAGTCGAGTGCCGACGTCGGCGGCGGACACCGGCTGCATCGACAGACCACCCGGCACCAGCATCACCGGAGGCGTGGCCAGGGCTCGCACCAGGGTGAGCGCCAGGTCGTGAAACTGGGTGGCGCGCAGGATGGTGAACGGCCGCCCGGATGCGGTCAGCTCGCGTTCCGCGGCGAGCTTCTGCGCGTAGTAGGGCATCGGGATGTCGTCGATGCCGACGATCGAGACGTACACCAGGTGGGTGCTGGCCGGCGCCGCGGCGAGCACCGCGCGCAGGGCGGTGGTGTCCCGGAAGCCGCTGGTGGCCAGCACCACTGCGTCGACACCGGCGAGCGCGTCCGCCAGCCCGGCTCCGGACGTGTAGTCCACGGTGGCCCACTGATGCTCGATCGGCCGGCCGGCCGGTCGTGGGTGCCGGCTGGCGATCCGGGGTTGGTGGCCGGTGCCGGCCAGGGCGCGCACCACCTGCCGGCCCAGCGTGCCCGTTCCGCCCGTCACCAATACTGTGCTCATCCGCGCTCATCTCACCTTCGAAAGCCGGGGGCGTCACCTCCACTGTGCCTCGCCCGGCCCGTCGGTGGCGACGGCGACCGTATTGGTGAGCACCGGTCCCGGCGACGCTATGTAACATTGCACTGCGCTCGGACGGCTCGGAGGAGTTGCGGTGACCAAGGTGGTGGTGCTCGGCGCGGGCATTGTCGGCGCGGCGTGCGCCTACTTCCTGGCTCGCGACGGACACGATGTGACCGTGCTGGACCGGGGACCCGTGGGCGGCGGCACCACCAGCCGAGGTGAGGGCAACATCCTTGTCTCCGACAAGGAGCCCGGGCCGGAACTGGAGTTGGCCCTGTGGTCCGCCGAGCTGTGGCGGGACCTCGCGTCCGATTCGGGCCTCGGTGCGGGTCCGCTGGAGCACGAGGGGAAAGGCGGCCTGGTGGTGGCCAGCACCGAGGCGACGGTGGCGGGGCTGGCCCGGTTCGCCGACCAGCAGGCGAGGGCCGGGGTGCGATGCGAGCCGGTCGGCGGTGACGAACTGGCCCGGTACGAGCCGAACCTGGCGCCGGGGCTGGCCGGCGGGGTGTTCTACCCCGGCGATCAGCAGGTGCAGCCGGTCCGGGCCGCCGCGGAGCTGCTTCGGGCGGCGCGCGCGTTCGGAGCGCTGGTGAGGTTCGGTGCGCAGGTGACGGGGCTGCGCACCGGTCCCGACGGAGCCGTCCGGGCCGTGACCGTGCAGGCCGCCTCCGGCACCGTCTCCGGCTCCGTCTCCGGCTCCGGCTCCGGCTCCGCATGGATCAACTTCTCCGGCAGGCATGAAGTTCGTCCCGGCAGTCACTCGCGTCACAAATCCGCCACGTTCGTGCATGCCGGGCGGCAGGGTGCGGGGATCGGGCCGGCCGGGGCCCGGGCTGTGGCGGCCGGACCGAACGGAGATGCGCACGGCGAGGTGCCCGCCGACGTGGTGATCAATGCGGCCGGCACCTGGGGCGGGGAGGTCTCCGCCGCGTTCGGCGCTCCGATACCGGTGCTGCCGCGCCGGGGCTTCATCCTGGTGACCGAGCCGCTGCCGGTGGTGGTGCGGCACAAGGTGTACACCGCCGACTATGTCGCGAACGTGGCCTCCGGCGGGGCCGCTCTGGAGACGTCGGTGGTGGTCGAAGGGACCCGGGGCGGAACGGTGCTGATCGGGGCCAGCCGGGAACGGATCGGTTTCGACGCCACGATGTCCCACGACGTGGTGAGAACCCTGGCGGCACAGGCCGTCCGGATCTTCCCGATGCTGGCGGGCGTGTCGCTGATGCGGGTCTACCGCGGATTCCGGCCCTACTGTCCGGACCACCTCCCGGTGATCGGCCCGGACCCCAGGGTGCCTGGTGTCTGGCATGCCTGCGGACACGAGGGCGCCGGCATCGGCCTGGCGCCGGCGACCGGGGCGCTGATCGCCGATCTGCTCGCGGGCCGCGCGACCCGCGTTGCGCCGGAACCGTTCTCGCCGACCCGCTTCTCGGACGGGCCGTCGGATGCCGGAAGTCCGGCCGAGGGTGGCTCCGCCGAACGGAGCATCATGCCATGAGCCGATTCACCTTCGACGGGACACCGATCGAGTTCCGTCCGGGTCAGAGCATCGGCGCCGCCCTGATCGCGGCGGGCATCCCGTCCTGGCGCAGCACCAGGATCGGTGGTCGGCCACGCGGGCTGTTCTGCGGGATCGGCGTCTGCTTCGACTGCCTGGTCGCCGTGGACGGCACACCGAATCAGCGGGCGTGCCGGGTGATCGCGGCGGACGGGATGACGGTGACGAGCCAGGAGGGCACCGGCCATGACGACCTCGCCGTCTGAGCCCGCCGAATCCGGGGGCCTCGTCACCGACCTCGCCGTGATCGGCGCCGGGCCGGCCGGACTGGCGGCTGCGGTGGCAGCCGCCGACGGGGGGGTGACGGTCACCCTCGTGGACGCGGAACCCGTGGTGGGTGGCCAGTTCTGGCGGCATCCCGCCCCGACGCCCGGGCCGGGCGGCGTGACCGACGGCGAGGTGGCGCCGCTGCACCACGATCTGGGCCACTACCGCCGGCTGCGACGCCGGCTGGCCGCGCATGTGGCTGCCGGCACCGTGAAACACCTGGCGCAGCACGAGGTGTGGGCCGTGCAGCGACGCGACGCCGGTCGGCTGGACGGCAGCGTGCCCACAGGCGTTCCCGCGGGAACGCCTGGCCCCCCGCGTTCGGGCGTGTCGTATCGCGCCGGTGTGACGGAGCCGCCGGCGGGGTTCACCGTCCTGGCGGTGACGGGGGAGCCCGGCAGACGCCGCACCACCACGGTGCAGGCCCGCTCGATGGTGCTGGCGACCGGTGCGTACGACCTGCAGCTGCCGTTCCCGGGTTGGGACCTGCCCGGCGTGATGACGGCCGGCGGGGTGCAGTCGCTGCTCAAGGGTCACGGCGTGCTGGCCGGCCGGCGCGTGGTGGTCGCCGGCACTGGCCCGTTCCTGCTGTCGGTCGCCTCGGGGCTGCTGCGCAGCGGCGCCACGGTGCCGGGCGTGTTCGAATCGGCGTCGCCGCGGGCATGGCTGCGCGAGCCTCGCGCGGTGCTGGCGGCAGGATCGAAACTCCTGGAGGGGGCCGGGTATGCGGCCGGCCTGCTGCGACGCCGGGTCGGCTACCGAACTGGCTGGACCGTGCTGTCGGCCGACGGCACGGACCGGTTGAAGTCCGTCACCGTCGCGCCGCTGGACCGGTCCGGAGTGCCCGTCACCGCCCGGTCGACGATGCTGCGCGCCGCCGTCCTTGCCGTCGGGTGGGGATTCGTGCCGCGGCTGGACCTGGCGCTTGCGCTGGGCTGTCGCACGGTTCCGGGCGGCGACGGCCAACCGGCGGTCCTGGTGGATGCCGACCAGCGATCGACGGTGCCTGGTGTGTTTGCGGCCGGGGAGGTCTGCGGCGTCGGCGGTGCGGCACTGGCGGCGATCGAGGGGGAGATTGCCGGGAGCATTGCGGCCGAGGAACTGGCGAACATGCCGCCCGAGCATTTCCTTGCGGAGCGGGCCGTCGCTCCTCGGCGGGCACGGATGCTGCGCCGGCGGGCGACGCTGCGAACCTTCGCGGGTGCCTTGCAACGGGCCTACCCCGTGCCGGAGCACTGGATCGGTCGGTTGCCGGACGAGACGGTGGTCTGCCGCTGCGAGGAGGTGACCGCCGGGGCGATCCGGGAGGTCGCGCGGCGCGACGGAATCACCGATGCGCGCAGCGCGAAGCTGCTGGCACGACCGGGGATGGGCTGGTGCCAGGGGCGCATCTGCGGGTACGCCACCGAATGCCTGGTCGCGGTGGCTGCAGGATCGGCGCCGGAGCACCGCCCGGTCGAGCGCCCGGTTGCTGTTCCGGTTCCGCTCGGGCTGGTCGGGCGGCCGCTGTGACCGGGCGTTTGCTGTCGGGACGGCAGTAAGGTGTAATATTGTACCGGCGCACCGGCGGGAGAGAATGCGTCGAATGCGACTGGATCGAGTGCATCGGGTGCGAGGGTAGATGGCCATGACGGACACGAACACCAAACCCTGGCGCGGCGTCATCGTCGCGACCGCCCTTCCGTTCAACGACGACCTGTCGATCGACTACGACGCCTACGCCGAGCACGTCGCCTGGCTGGCCGGCCAGGGAGTCGACGGCGTCGCACCGAACGGATCCCTGGGCGAGTATCAGACGCTCACGGCCGAGGAGCGCGCGAAGGTCGTGGAGACGGCCGTGCAGGCCTCTCCGGAGGGCTTCGTGGTGATGCCCGGCACGGGTGCCTACGGCGCCATGGAGGCTCGCC
>JBIQML010000397.1:0-5028 GCA_044463405.1 Nakamurella lactea
GCCGACTACACCCACCACATCGACAAGTGGGCCTTCACCGTGCCGTTCGTGTGCGGGGCCACCAACCTGGGTGAGGCGCTGCGGCGGATCACCGAGGGGGCGGCGATGATCCGCTCCAAGGGCGAGGCGGGCACCGGTGACGTGTCCAACGCCACCACCCACATGCGGGCGATCGGTGCCGAGATCAGGCGGCTGACGTCGCTGTCGCCGGACGAGCTGTTCCATGCGGCCAAGGAGCTGCAGGCCCCGTACGAGCTGGTCGCCGAGGTGGCCAGGGCCGGCAAGCTGCCCGTGGTGCTGTTCACCGCGGGTGGCATCGCCACCCCGGCCGACGCGGCGATGATGATGCAACTGGGCGCGGAGGGCGTGTTCGTCGGCTCCGGCATCTTCAAGTCCGGCAACCCCGCGGCACGGGCCGAGGCGATCGTCAAGGCCACCACCTTCCACGACGACCCGGACATGCTGGCCAAGGTCTCCCGCGGGCTGGGCGAGGCCATGGTCGGCATCAACGTCGACGACATCCCGGTGCCGCACCGGCTGGCCGACCGCGGCTGGTGACGCCGAACTGATCGAGGAGCGACCCCGGTGGGAGGCGATCCGGGGTCTCTCGTCGTGTGGAAGTTGGTCGTGGAGCGGACGACTCGATGAGCGTTGCGCGGCAGCGGATCCTCCATGCCGAGACCAGGCCGACCATCGCCTGCCTGCGTGGTTCCAGCTGGACGACGATGAATTCGAGCCGGTGAACGACAACCTGACCATGTCGGGAGAGATCGTGCTCTCCATCGGCTTCTATCGTCACGCCACGCACAGCGCGGATCCGGTCAATGCTTCAGCCAGGCCCGCTCGAGAAGGTCGCCCTGGATGAACGCCACAAGCGCAGGATCGACGTGGCCCACTTCGTCTACATACTCGACATCGACGGGGTGTCGAGTATCCGAGGACGCTGGTATGGAGTCGCCAGACCCGACTCTCCGGTCGGCGGATGTTCGCGGCGGCCGACGACTGACAGCGCCCTGGATATCGGGTAGGAAAAGTTATACCATCGGTGCCATGAAGACAGCCATCAGCCTTCCGGATCAGGCTGCGGAGCGCTTCGACCGCATCGCGCAGAGGCACGGGATGACGCGGTCGGAGTTCTACCGGCGCGCCGCTGAGCATTACGCCGACGAACTGGCGAATGCGGACCTCACGGTGCAGATCGATGATGCGATCGACTCGGTCGGACAACCCGGCGAGGAGTCCGCCGAGTTGCGTCGCACCGCCAACGCCCATCTGGTAGGGCGGTCGGACGACTGGTGATCCGGCGGGGAGAAGTGTGCTGGGTGGACTTCGGTAAGCCCGAGGGCAGCGCTCCGGCCAAGCGGCGACCGACCGTCATCGTGCAGTCCGATCGTTACAATTCATCGCGAATCTCGACGGTCGTCGTCCTGCCGATGACGTCCAACACAGCGCTAGCGAGACATCCGGGCAATGTGTTCGTCCCGTCGCAGGCATCCGGTTTGCCGAAGGACTCGGTGGTCAACGTCTCGCAACCCATGACCATCGACCGATCCGACCTCGACAACATCGGCGTGCGACTGCCCGACAGCCTGATGGCGGCAATCGATGCGGGCCTCCGCCGCGTGGTGGACCTCTGATGCTTCGGCAGGAGATCTGCTCGTGCCGACCACCACGACTCACACGCTACCGCCGCACGGTGACCCTTGGACCGGTTCGGCGCGGGCCGCGGCGGTTCTCAGCCCGCCGCCGTGGCCGCCAGCAGCGCAGTTTGCCGGGCCAGCGCGGCGATCGGATCGATCACCGGAATCGGCACCGCCTGCCGGATCGGGCCAAGGTTGTCCGCCCAGATGGTGCAGGCCACGAACAGGCACTCCGCGTCATGATCCACGTGCGCCCGGCGGGCCAGTTGTGGCCCTCGCTCGGTGATGGCCTCCGTCATGTTGTCCGCCACCTGTGCCGAGGTCACCGCCTCGTCCGCCGCGGCCGTCCATCCGTCAGTGCCCACCTCGATTTCCGGTCGATCCACCGGAACCGGGAAGCTTCGGCCCAACAGGTGCCCGATGCCGTAGTCGTGGGCCAGCCGTCGGATCCAGTTGGCATCCTGCGGCAGGTTCTCGCCCGGCCCTGAGGTCACTCCCGGATACAGCACCGACAACCTGCCGAAGCACGCCGCCAGCCTGGCTGCCGACTCGAACGGGCCGGTGACGGGTGTGGACACCAGCGCCTTTGCCTCGCGCACCCCGGGATCGGAGGCGCACGCGACGCCGATGGCGTCGAACCCGTCGTCGTGCCCGACCCGGACGGCGGTCAGCAGCGGGGAGAGCAGCACGTCCTCGGCGGGCAGGTAGGCACTGGGCGGAAGGTCAGGCAGGTTGCGAACCGTGACATCCACGGAGGGTCCGACGGCCTGCTGTGCCAGGCGTCGGGTGCGCGCCACGGAGCTGTCCCGGGACAGCGGTTCGATGAGCAGGATGCGAAGCGTGGTGGTGCCGGTCATGGTCGGTCTTGCCCCTTCGGGAGAGTGACGGCGTGCGTGGGCAGGTCAGCGGTCCAGATCCAGCATCGGTAGCACCGATCGGACAAGCAGGTCGACGCCCGCCTCGTCGGTCAACCCGTGAGGGGTACCGAACTCCACGCGAAAGGCGCCGGCGTCGATCAGCAATTGGGCCTGGGCGGCGACCTGCGTCGGCGTTCCGGAGAAGGCGAACTTGTCCAGGATGTCGTCCGGTATCAGCGCGCCCGCTTCCCGATTCCGACCCGCGCTGACCAACGCTCCGATCCGGTCGCGCAGGTCGGGCGGCACGGCAGCCGTCGGATCCAGGTCGCCGACGACCGCTAGATACATGGCGACCTCGGTGCGAGCCTTGGCTCGTGCGGCGGCGCCGTCCTCGTCCACCACCGTCACCGCGCCGACGACGATGCCGAGGGCGTCATCGGGACGTCCGGCCCGGCGCAGGCCGGGGGCGGCCCGGTCGGCCATCAGCCTCACCATGGCGGGGTTCGTGGTCCCACCGACCTTCAGCTCATCCGCGACCTCGCCGGCCAGCGCGGCTGTGGCGGGGCCCCACGTTCCGATCAGCACCCGGATCGGTACCTCTGGTACCGCATAGCGCAGCCGTGCGCCGGCGGCCAGCCGGAATACGTGTCCGTCCACGCCGTCTGTGTCGCCCTCGAGCAAGGCTCGTACCACCCGGACGGCCTCCCGCAGGTGAGCGACCGGTCGTCGCTGCCGCACCCCGATGTCGTCCAGCCACGCGCCCCTGGCCAGGCCCAGATAGCCCCGTCCACCCGAGACTTGGTGCAGCGCCGCCAACTGTCCGGCAATCTCGTAGGGATGTTGGGTGTAGGGGTTCCAACACGCCGCACCCAACCGGGCCGTGCTGGTCACCCGTGCCATGTCCAGCAGCGGAAAGATCGGCGGCTGGTAGAACAGGTCGCCGTAGACGGTGATCACGTCGACGCCGCCCCGCTCGGCGAGCTTGGCCAGTTCGGCGTATTCGGCGGTGGTCTTGTCCGACTGCAGGCCGATGCCGATCTCGATCCGGCGCGGCGATAAGGGCGTCGCGCTCATGTGAGGTCCTGGGAGTTGAGGCGGCAGCGACCGATGCGGTCGATCCGCATCACCAGACCCTCCTCCGGATCGGGACAACACGCCAGGCTGTCCCGTTCGAGCCAGTCGCCCGGCGGAAGCTGGCGTTGCTTGGCCGGCAGCAGCGGCAGGACCGCCTGCAGGGCGTACACGCAGAAATGCTTGCCGGGTGGCAGGCGGAGTTCTGCGCTGTTGACCAGTTCGAAGTAGTCGCCAACGGACATTCCGCAGTACGAGCGTCCCGTGATGTGATCAACCGTCACCCGGAGGTCGTACAACTCCATGTCGGTACCGTCGTCCTGTCCGGCCGGCCCCGTCCCGGCCGGCTCGGTCCCTGATGTGTCGGTCACGTCGGATCCACCTCCGTTTGTAGGCCCGGCCGCGCGACGATCTTTCCGGTCGTGCGCCGAGATTCCAGGTCTGCCAATGCGACTGGAGCATCTAATAGCGAAACCACCCGATCGATGACGGGTCTGACCTGATGGCCCAGCATGTCGAACAGCTGGAGATAGACCGCGCGTACCTCGTCGGGTCGCCGAAACGGATAGGCCGAGCCCCAGGACAGCCCGACGACCGAGACGTTGGCCGCGGTCAGCGCCATCGGAGACACCGGCGGTGGGACTCCGCCAGCCGCCCCGATGGGCACGATGCGGCCCTGGAAGGCCAGTACCTGCAGCGAGCGGGTGAAGGTCTCGCCTCCCACCGTATCGAGCACCACGTTCACGCCTTGACCATCGGTGAGATGCATGACGGCGTCGCCGAAGTCATCCTGCCGGTAGTCGATGGCCGACCAGGCGCCCTGGTCCGTGCAGATCTCCGTCTTGGTCGACCCGCCGGCGGTGGCGATCACGCGGGCACCCCACGCGACCGCGAGCTGCGTCGCGGCGATGCCGACGCCGCCGGCACCGGCGTGCACCAGTACGGTCTCGCCCGCCGTCAGGCCGGCCTGCCGGAGGGCGAACCACGCCGTCTGGTAGTTGACCGGTAGCGCAGCCAGCTGCGTGGGATCGGCGTCCGGAGGAACCGGAACCGCCAGTCGCGCGTCGATCACCACCCTTTCGCCCAGTGCGCCGCGGGGCAGCGCCGGGCACGCCAGCACGCTCTGCCCCGGCGTCAGGCGAACGTCCGGACCCACCTCCAGCACCTCGCCCACCACCTCGACCCCAGGGGTACAGGGCGGATCGGGTTGCTGTGGATATGATCCGCGGCAGAGCATCACATCCAGGAAGTTGAGGCCGACCGCGGTGGTCTGCAGCCGGATCTCGCCGGCCGCGAGCGGCGGATCGTCCACCTCGGCCAGGTGCAGGACCTCGTCCGGGGGCCCGAACCGTGAGATCTGCAGTTGCCGCATCATCGGCTCCCTGCCGGCGCGAGCCTGCCCAGGCCGTAGGTGTGTCGTGCGGTGTGGGGTGAGATGTAGCCTTCGGCGAGGTCGTGGC
>JBIQML010000398.1:0-5010 GCA_044463405.1 Nakamurella lactea
TGCGGTGACGCCGGTGCGGAATTCCACACCGAGCGTCTGGCAGCGTTCGGCGAGCGTGGTGGTGAACAGCTGCGAGTTCCCGCTGCCGTCGGTGGGCACGTAGACCGCCCCGGCCAGCGACCCGGCCGCGGACGCGAAGGCCGGGTCGATGCGCGCCAGGTCCGCAGGCGAGAGCGCCTCGGCGCGCAGCCCGGCCTCGATGAGCACATCGAGCTTGCTCATGCCCAGCTCGAGCTCGTGCTGGTCGCGGTGCAGGTACACCGCGCCACGCTGCACCTGCTGGTAGTCGATGTTCTCGGCCTCGGCCAGCTCATCGAGCATGCGCTGGCTGTAGCGCGCCAGGCGCACCTTGATCAGCGTGTTGGCCTTGGCCCTGCCCGCGGTGCACTCCCGCAGGAATTGCATGCCCCACAGCAGGAACCGCGGCTCCGCCCGGGGCTTGACGCGGATCGCGGTGGCCTCGCCGCGCAGCGAGGCGACCAGCATCCGGGGCGCTGCCGGCGATGCCCAGGCGAACGAGTGGCCCGGTGCGATCAGTCCGGCGTTGCCACCGGTGGCGTCCTGGCCGAGCTCGCTGCGCTGCTCGACGACCGTCACCTGATGGCCCTCGCGGGCCAGGTAGTAGGCGGTGGTCACGCCGATCACACCGCCGCCCAGCACCACCGTTTTCATCGGCGCATCACTCCTTCTGTCGATCCCGTGTGCCTGTTCCTGCGCGCCGCTAGAACAGTCCGGTGTAGCTCGGTGGCACGACGGCATCGTGCACGTAGCGGATGAACCCGGCCCAGTCGAACACCGGCAGGCCGGTGGCCTCGTGCACGGCCGCCGAATACGGCGGAAGGTCGCTGCACTCCAGCATCAGCGCGCCGATACCCGGCTCGGCCGCGACCAGGTCGAGAGCCGTCCGCACCACCTCGTCCCGGATGCGCTCGGAGTCCAGCGTGCCGGTCTCCTGCATGATCACCTCGTTCCAGTGCGGCTGGTGATCCAGCCCCTGGAAGACCAGGCGGGAGGTGTCGGCGACGCCGGCGCCGGCCAACACCCGATCGGTGACGCTGGCCTGGTTGGCGACCAGCACGCCGATCTTGGCGGCGCCGCCCAGCATGCGCAGCAGCATCGGCGCCTGCACCAGGCTGGACAGGAACACCGGCACCCGCACCGCGGCGGCGACCTCGCCCTGGTAGCTCGCCATGAAGCCGCAGTTGCCGGTGATCGCCCGCACGCCCTCGGCCTCCAGGGCGCGGGCGGCGTCGACGAACAGGTCCACGAACTCGGCGTCGGCGCCGGCCAGCACCGCCGAGCCGGCGGCGCCGGGGACGCTCTGGTAGCGCATCGGGAAGTCGAAGGTGGTGGCGTTGTTCAGGTCCCCCGGGATGAACGGGATGTGCCACTCGGCGCACAGCATCCCCAGTGGGTAGCCATAGGCGACCTGGCCCGGCCTGGCCTTGTACACCGTCACCGCCCCACTCCCTTCCGCCGGCGGTACAGCCGACTCGGCGCTACGGCCCACTCGGCGGTACGGCCGACTCGGCGCCGTGGTCCGCAACGGCGCGTCGCATCCGGTGCTTCCCACGCTGTATCCAGCCTTGTACACTTCCTGGAATCCTGAACGATCCGGGCGCTCCGGTCAACCCCCGGCCCGGCGGAACTCGTGAGTGACGAGAGGACGGTCCATGGCACTGGCTCACGCAGCCGCCCCCGCGCCACCGGCGTCCCCGGTGCGCCCGAGCCACGCCGGCCCGCCGGCCCCGGGGTCGGCACGGCTGGCCGACGAGGTGCACGAGGCGCTGCGGCGGTCGATCGTGCACGGCGAGTACCGGCCCAGCGAGCGCCTGGTGGAGACCGACATCGCCGAGCGGCTCGGCGCGAGCCGCACCCCCATCCGGGAGGCGCTGCAGCGGCTGGCCACCGAGGGTCTGACGGTGCGCGGGCGCAACGGCTGGCTGGTCCGGGAGTTCGCGCTGGCCGAGATCCGGGAGATCTACCAGGTCCGCGCGGCGCTGGAGGGCTACGCGGCCCGGATGGCGGCGTCCGGCGACCTGGCCGGCGGCCTCGCCTCGCTGGTCACCGAGCACCGCGGGCTGCTGGAGTCCGATCCGATCCCCCGCGCAGCCGTCGTGGACATCAACGATCGGTTCCACGACGCGCTGGTCGCGGCCGCCGGAAACCACCGGCTGGCCGATCTGGTCGGCGCGAACCGCACCTACTACTTCAACTTCCGGCTCGCCGCCCGCTACACCGAGCAGCAGACCGCGCGAGCCCTGCAGGATCACGTCGCGATCGCCGACGCGGTGCTGGCCGGCGACGGGTCCCGCGCCGACGAGTTGGCCCGCGAGCACGTGGATTTCGCCATGACGCTGATCGAGCAGTACGGGGACTACCGGCGATGACGGACGATCCCGGAACAACCCGGTCCCCGGGGGTGGCGGTCGTCACCGGCGGGGCGAAGGGCATCGGCCTGGCGATCAGCCGAGCACTGGCCCGCGACGGCTACCGGGTGGCGGTCTGCGGACGGGACGCCGCCGCCCTCGATCGCGCGTGCACAGCGATCGGTGACGGGATCCCCGGCGGGGCCGCGTTCCCGGTGGTGATGGACGTCACCGACGCCGCCTCGGTGGCCGCCGGGTTCGCGCGGGCGACCGAGCACGGATCCCTGAGCGTGCTGGTGAACAATGCCGGCGTCATCGTCCGCCATCCCTCCGAAGACCTGTCCGACGAGCAGTGGACGCGGGTGGTGGATACCGACCTGTCCGGCGTCTTCTACTGCTGCCGGTCCGCCGTCGGGGCGCTGATCGACTCCGGAGGTGGCGCCATCGTGAACGTGGCCTCCATCGGCGCGGTGGTCGGGATCGCCGAACGTGCCGGGTACACCGCGGCGAAGGCCGGCGTGGCGGGGCTGACCAGGACCCTGGCCCTGGAGTGGGCCCGGCACGGCATCCGGGTCAACACCGTGGAGCCCGGCTGGACGCTCACCGAGATGGTGCAGGGCGGCATCGCCTCCGGCGCGCTGGACGGAGCGGCGCTCGCCGCCCGCACCCCGCTGGGGCGCCTGGCCGATCCGGCCGAGATCGCTGAGGCGGTCGCCTTTCTCGCCTCGCCGCGGGCGAGCTTCATCACCGGCGCCACGCTGGTGGTGGACGGCGGCATCACCATCAACGGCAATGCCTGACCGAACCCGGCGGCCCGTACGTCGGCCGGCGCAAGGAGGAAGCGAGATGGGTTCCTGCGATCCGCAGTTCACCGCGGAAGGCGGTGACGCGCAACCCCATTCGGTGCTGTTACCGGACGGCACGCTGCGGCCCGGGGCCGAGCCGTCGCTGTCCGACGACGAGATGGCGGCGGCGCTGGAGTTGATGCTGCTCACCCGCACCTTCGACGACCGCGCCCTGCGGCTGCAGCGGCAGGGCAGGTTCGGCACGTTCTCCCAGGTGCGCGGCCAGGAGGCGGCGGTGGTCGGCTCGGCGTTCGCGCTGGAGCCCGCCCGGGACTGGGTGGTTCCGCAGTACCGCGAACTGCCGGCCCTGCTGCGCCAGGGCTATCCGCTGGAGCACTTCATCCTGTACTTCACCGGCAATCCCGCCGGCGGCGGCGTCCCCGACGGGGTGAACTGCCTGCCGCTGAACATCGCGCTGGCCTCGCAGGTGCCGCACGCCGTCGGGCTCGGCTGGGGGCTCCGCCGGCAGGGCAAGGACGCCGCAGTGCTCGCCTACTTCGGTGACGGGGCCTCCAGCGAGGGCGACACTCACGAGTCGCTGAACCTGGCCGGGCTCCTGGACGCGCCGGTGGTGTTCTTCCTGTCCAACAACGGATGGGCGATCTCCACCCCGCGCGCCGCTCAGTCCGCCGCCCACACCCTGGCCAGCAGGGCCGTCGGGTATGGCATCCCGGGTGTCGTGGTGGACGGCAACGATCTGCTGGCGGTGCACCAGGTGACGGCCACGGCGGTGCAGCGCGCGCGGGACGGGATGGGGCCGACGCTGATCGAGGCGATCACCTATCGCACCGGAGCGCACAACACCGCGGACGATCCGACCCGGTACGTCGACGATGCGGAGCGGGAAGACTGGATGCGCCGCGATCCGATCGACCGGGTGGTGGCCTACCTGACCGCCCGCGGCCGGTGGGACGACGACGCCGATGCGGCCGCACAGCAGCGGATCGCGGCCACCATCGATGCCGCGTTCGCCGCCGCGGCGTCCCGGCCTGCTCCCGGACCGGAACTGCTGTTCGACCACCTCTACCAATCCCCACCGGATCGTGTTGCCCGGCAACGGGAACGCGCGGTCGCAGGGCCCGCGGCGCAGGAGGTTCCGTCATGGCGGTGATCTCCATGCTGCAGGCGATCCACGACGCGCTCGACCTCGAGCTGGGCCGGGATTCGCGGGTCATGGTGCTCGGCCAGGACGTCGGCCGGCTAGGCGGCGTGTTCCGGGCCACCGACGGGCTGGCCGCGAAGTACGGCGCGGACCGCGTGGTGGACATGCCGCTGGCCGAGGGGGTGATCGCCGGATCCGCGCTGGGACTGGCGATCTCCGGGATGCGGCCGGTGGCGGAGATGCAGTTCCTCGGCTTCTCCCACCAGGCGTTCCACCAGATCGGCCCGCACCTGGCACGCATGAGGTACCGGTCGCAGGGCCGGTTCGGTGCCCCGCTGGTGATCCGGGCGCCGTTCGGTGGGCTGGTGCGCACCCCCGAGCATCACTGCGACGCCCTGGAGGCGCAGTTCGCACAGTTCCCGGGTTTGAAGATCCTGATGCCGGCGACCGCCTACGACGCGAAGGGGCTGTTGCTGTCGGCGATCCGGGACGACGATCCGGTGCTGTTCTGCGAGCCGCTGCGGGGCTACCGCCTGGTCACCGACGAGGTGCCGGACGGCGACTACACCGTGCCGATGGGCCTGTCCCGAGTGGCCCGGGAGGGCGACGACGTGACGATCGTCGCCTGGAGCGCCATGGTGCAGACGGCGCAGCGGGCCGCCGATGAGCTTGCGGAGCAGGGCATCTCGGCGCA
>JBIQML010000399.1:0-5001 GCA_044463405.1 Nakamurella lactea
TCATGCTGGTGGTGTCCGTGCTCGGATACCTGTTCACGGGAATCGGCGACGCCTTCGACCGCGACCTGCTGATCGTGTTCGACGTGCTGCTGCTGGTGGTGCTGGCGCTGGTGCTGTACGGGCTCTCGGCGCGTGATCCTCGTCGGCCGGTCGGAACGATGGACGTCATCCGGCTGGTCGCGGTTCTCGCGGCGGTGCTGCTGGATTCGTTGGTGCTCTCCTCGATGCTCGTTCGGACCGGGAACCTGGGGCTGACGGCCAACCGGTGCGCGGCGCTGGGCCTGAACGCGCTGCTGCTGGTCGACCTGGCCGTCACCGGCTACCTGGCGCTACGCCGCTGGTCCGATCATCCCGGTCGCGTCCAGCGGTGGCAGATGGCCTTCGTGCCGGTCTTGGGAGTGTGGGCTGGGGTGGTCGTGCTCGCACTTCCCCCGCTGTTCGGCTTCGCCTGATCTTGCCGGCGGTGCCGCCGCCCGCAGCTCAAGCCGTCGAAGCGTCAGCCGTGCACGGCGTTCTCTGCCGCCTGCAGCCACTGCTCCCAGGTGGCCGCCTGCTCCTCGGCCTCGGTCGCCTTGCGCTCGTTCCCGGCCGCGCGGGCCCGCGCCGCCTGGGTGCGGAACTGCTCCGCCCGCGCCCGGAACTGCTCGACCCGGGCCGTGGCCTCCGGGTCGGTGCGGCGCCACTGCGCATCGGTGGCGGCCCTGACCCGCTCCTCCACGGCCCGCAGCCTGCCGTCCAGTTCGCGGATGCGCTCCCGCGGCACCTTCCCGGCGGCCTCCCAGCGGTCCTGGATGGAGCGCAGCCTCTCCTTGGCGGCCTCCAGGTCGGCGCTCGGGTCGATCTGCTCGGCCTCGGCCAGCAGCTTCTCCTTGGCGGCCGCGTTCGCCTCGAATTCGGCGTCCCGCTCGGCGAATGTCTGGTTGCGGCGGGAGAAGAACTTCTCCTGCGCGGCGCGGAACCGTTCCCAGAGCTGGTCCTCCACGTCGCGCGGGGCGCGGCCGGCGGCCTTCCACTCGGACATCAGGCCCCGATAGGCCGTGGTCGTCTCGGCCCAGTCCCGTGATCCGGACAGCTCCTCGGCCCGCTTGATCAGCTTCTCCTTGACCTCCTTGGCGACCACGCGCTGCTTGTCCAGCTCGGCGAAGTGCGACCCGCGAGCCCGGGTGAACGTGTCGCGAGCACGGGCGAACCGCTTCCACAGCGCGTCGTCGGTCTTGCGGTCGATGCCGCGGATGGACCGCCACTCCTCGACGATCGCCTTGAGCCGGTCGCCGGCGGCCTTCCACTGGGTCGAGGAGGCAAGCTGCTCCGCCTCGGCGCACAGCGCCTCCTTGGACTGCACGGCCCGCGCCCGGGCGGCGGCGCGGGCGGCCGCCGCCTCCTCGATGGCGGACTCCGACGAGGCGATCACCGCGTCCAGCCGCGCGGCGGCGCCGTCCAGGTCGCCGATGGCGGCCAGCGAATCGACCGACTCGCGCAGCGCCCTTGCCTGGCCGCGGGTCGACTTGGGGTCACCGGCGCCGCTGGCCAGGCGCGCCTCCAGCAGCGCGATCTCGGTGGCGAAGTCCTCGAACCGGCGCCCGAAGTGCGCCAGCCCCGCCTCGTCGTCACCGGCCTGCCAGTTGCCGATGGCGCGCTCGCCGGCCGAGGTGCGCACGTACACCACTCCGTCGGCGTCGATGCGTCCCCACTGGTGGGGGTCCACCGGCTCCACCACCGGCTCGACCACGCCCGCTGCCGGTGACGCGCCGGCCGGCGGCACCGGCAGCGGGCGCGCACCGCGCGGCCACGGCGACGGGTGCGGCGGCACCGGGGACGGCGTCGGGCCCGGCTCGGGCGCGGGGGTCGGCATGGGGCCGGGCTCGGGCGCCGGCTTCGGAACGGGTGCCGGGTCGGGCTCGGGTGCCGGCTCCGGGACCGGGGGCGCGGGCAGCGGCTCCGGGGTCGGCGGCGCCGGAGCGGGCGGGGTCTCCGGAGTGGGCGCCGGGGCGGGGTTCGGCTCTGGCCCCGGCGTCGGCTCCGGACCGGGCTGCGGCGGGGGCGCGGGTTCCGGGAAGTCCGGAGCCGGCTGCGGGTCGCCGGGCACCGTCATGTCCACGTCGGCCGGCACCGGCGCCTGGGCCGTCTCTGCCGTGCCGGGGCCGCCGTCGACCGCGACCGGCCGGACGGGCGGCGCGCCGGCGCCCGCCTGGGCCGCCTCCATGCCCGGCAGCGCCATCTGGTCGGCGACCGGCTCGACCGGTCGGTCCATGGACGAGACATCGGGATAACCGGCGGGGACCGCGATCGGGTCGGACGGTGACGTCGGCGAGGTGATCCGGTCCTCGGTCATGGTCGCTGGGCCTTCCTTGTCGGAAAGAGGGCGCGCACAGCCCTCGGGACGCCGGAGCGCCCCCTGTCATCCGCCGGCGCCCGTGCCGGCCCCGGCCAAACCCTAGTGTGCCTGTTCACCCCCGACGGGGCGACAGCCAAGCGGCGGTATCGGCAGAACTGGAACCGGACTGTGACCGACCGGGCGATGCGCCGGCGGCGATAACCTGCCCGAGTGATCGTCACCGCCGTGGTGTGCCCGCCGGCACCGTTGCTGATACCGGGGCTCGCCGACCGGCTGGCCGCCGATCTGCCCGACCTGCGTGCCGCCTGCCAGCGTGCCGTCGCCCATCTGGCCGGTACCGGGCAGGTGGTGATCGTCAGCGCCGCCCGACCCGGCGATCCGGGGCCGGTGCCCGGCGACGCCCTGTTGACCGGGGGCCTGACGCGCAGCGACCGTCCGGTGGCCCCGCCGGTGCGGCTGGCGGCCGGCAGCGGCCCGGACGGCGTGCCCGGTGCGCGGGTGCTGGCCTCCGTCGGGACAGTGGTCGGTGCGCACCTGCTGGAGCAGGCCGGCGTCGCCGTCCCCACCAGCGTGCTGCAGGTGGCCCCCGGCTCCGGGACGCAGCTGCTGGACAGCGGGCGCACCGGGCTGCTGGTGATGGCCGACGGTGCCGCGTGCCACGGCGGGCACGCCCCGGGCGCCGAGGACCCGCGATCGGAGGGGTTCGACCGGGACCTGGTCACCGCCCTGCGCTCCGGTGACCCGGCCAGGCTCGCCGACGCCTGCCGCCGGCTGTCCGAGCTGGCGCCCGCGCTGCGCGCCGACTCGCTTCCCGCGCTGGCCGCGCTGGCCGACCTCACCGCCGGCAACGGGCCGGCCCGCGCGGAGCTGCTGCACTACGCGGCGCCGTTCGGGGTCGGGTACGCGGTCGCCGCCTGGCAGTGGGACTGATCGGTGGCCCCGCAGCGACTGGTGGTGGTCGCCGGCCCCACCGGCACCGGCAAGTCGGAACTGGCCCTCTCGCTGGCCGAGCGGCTGGGCGGCGAGGTGGTGAACGCCGACTCCATGCAGCTGTACCGGGGGATGGACATCGGCACTGCGAAGCTCCCCGCGGCCGGGCGGCGGGGCATCCCGCACCACCTGCTGGACGTGCTGGAGGTCACTGAGACGGCCAGCGTGGCCGCCTACCAGCGGGACGCCAGGACCGCCGTCGAGCAGGTGCTTGCGCGCGGGCGCACCGCGCTGCTGGTGGGCGGGTCCGGGTTGTACGTGCAGGCGGTGATCGACAAGATCGACTTCCCGGGAACCGATCCGGCGATCCGTGACCGGCTGCAGAGCGAGCTGTCCGAGCGCGGGGTGGCGGCGCTGCGATCCCGGCTGATCGACCGGGACCCGGCCGCCGCGGCCGCGATCGAGCCGAACGACGGCCGGCGCATCGTGCGGGCGCTGGAGGTCATCGAGCTGACCGGCCGGCCGTTCACCGCGTCGCTGCCCCGGCCGGGGGCGCCGCGCTACGACGCGGTGCTGCTGTGCCTGGACCGGGACGCCGCAGAGCTGGACCGTGCGCTGGCCGACCGGGTCGATCGCATGATGGCCGGCGGATTCCTGGCCGAGGTCGCGGCTCTGGAGCGGGTCGGGTTGCGGCGCGGCCTGACCGCGTCCCGGGCGCTGGGATACCGGCAGCTGCTGGCGGTGCTGGACGGCGCCCGCGAGCTGGATGTGGCCGTGGCGGACACTGTCGCCGCCACCCGGCGGTTCGTCCGCCGGCAGCGCTCCTGGTTCGGCCGCGACGACCGGATTGTGCGCCTGGATGCCGCCGAGCCCGACCTGATCGACCGAGCACTCGCCGCGGCGCACGCTCCGGCCGGGTGAGCCGCCCGTACGCTGGACGCCGTGTCACCGATCGCCTTCGTCAAGGGCCACGGCACCGAGAACGACTTCGTGCTGCTGCCCGACCCCGACGGCGCCCTGGAGCTGACCGCCGAGCTGACCCGGGCAGTGTGCGATCGGCACGCCGGAATCGGTGCGGACGGCGCGATCCGGGTCGCCCGCGACGGCCAGGGCCGGTTCCTGATGGACTACCGCAACGCCGACGGATCGCCGGCCGAGATGTGCGGCAACGGCGCCCGGGTGTTCGCCCGCTACCTGGTGGATGCGGGCTGGGCGCCGGCGGGGCGGATCGAGTTCGGCACCCGCGGGGGCCCGCGCTGGGCGGAGCTCGGCGTCAGCGGTGACGTGACCATCGGCATGGGGCCGGTCCGGGTGGGTGCTGCGACGTCGGCAACCATCGACGGTGACGAGATCCCGGGCGTGGCGGTCGATGTCGGAAACCCGCACCTGGTGTGCACCGTCGACCGGGAGGTGGCGGGATTCGACCTGACCGCGGCCCCCTCGGTCGATGCGGCGCTGTTCCCGCACGGCGCGAACGTGGAGATCGTGCAGACCCTGGGCCGGGACGAGGTGCGGATGCGCGTGCACGAGCGTGGCGTGGGGGAGACCCGGTCGTGCGGAACCGGCACCGTGGCGGTGGCGGCGGCGCATCTGGCGGCGGCCGACCGCGATGAGGGCACGGTGCTGGTGCGGGTGCCCGGCGGGCAGGTGACGGTGACCCTGACCGGCGATGGGGCCGACGACTCGGGCACGGTGGCCACGCTGACCGGCCCGGCCGTGCTGGTGGCCTCCGGCAC
>JBIQML010000400.1:0-4999 GCA_044463405.1 Nakamurella lactea
GTCGCCAACGCCTGCCGTGCCAGCGGCGTCACCCGGCCCGTGGTGGTCGTCCCGCAGGGCGCCGACCCGGATGTGTACGGCTACCAGCGGCGGCCGCAGCGGGACGGCTTGGTGACGCTCATCGTCGCACCGGTGGACGGCCGCAAGCACACGCTGCTCGCCATCGACGCATGGAAGGCCGCGTTCGCCGGCGACCAGGATGCCCGTCTCGTCATCAAGACGACCTACGGCTATCACAACTACGTCCCGGACGATCCGCGGATCAGCTATGTCGATCGGGTCGAACCGACTCGAGGCATCCTCGGCTATTACCGGGACGCCGACATCCTGATGGCGCTGGGCAGCGAGGGTTTCGGGCTTCCCCTGGTCGAAGGCATGGCGACCGGGCTCCCGGTGGTCGCCCTCGACGCCGAGGGGCAGCGGGATGTCTGCTCCGCGGCCGGCGAGCTGGTGCTGTCGGTGCCGCCGGCGGGCCGCGAGCCGCACGCCAGCGAGGTGGTCGGATCCGCCGGCCGGCGCTCAATCCCCGACTTCGACACCGTCGTGAACCGGCTGCGCTGGGTGGACCATCATCGGGACGAGGCCAGGGATCTGGGCCGGCGAGCGTCCGATTGGGCCATCGAGAACCGCAACATCTGGTCGCTCGGGCCGGCCGTGCTGGACGTCATCCGGTCCAGATCCAGCCGTCGCCGGTGTGCTATCGCGCCGCGCACCATGTGGATCCCCACGCTGGGCGCCGCTTGCGGTATCGGGGAGAGCGTCGCCCGGTTGCACCGCAACCTGCCGTCGGTACGGATGTGCACCGACGAACCCCCCATCAGGACGTCGGGTCTCGTACACGTCCAACATGAACCGAGCATCGTCGACGACCGGCGACTGGAACGATTCATGGTTCGCGCCAAGGAGAGTCACGTGCCGATCGTGGTGACCGAACACTCCGTGTTCGACCATCCGGCGACGTGGGAGCACCTGGCCGGCGCCCTGGTCACCACCACCAGCGCCGGGGCGGCCCGGCTTCGACGACGGCATCCCCGGATCCGGGTGGAGCTCATACCGCTGGGGTGCGAGTGCTGGTCGCCGACGGTCAAGCAGGCCCGCGGCCTGACGATCGGGTTCTTCGGATTCCCGGGCAGCCACAAGGGCCTTGACCTGCTGGCCGGCGCCGCCCGGCGAATCCCGGGCTGCGACGTCGTGCTGTACGCCCACCACACCGGGTCCATCCCGGCCACCCTGGCCGGCTGGCCCTCCGAGGTGCCGCTGCGGTGGGAGCGCGGCTGGTACCCGATGCCGGAGATCGCCGCGCGCCTCGCCGCCGAGACCGACGTCCTCGCGTTTCCCTACCGCGAAGTCCCGCACCGCTCGGCCAGTTCCGCGGCCACGCTCGGCCTGTCGACGGGCGTGCCCGTGCTGACATCGGACACCACCTGGTTCGCGGACCTCGGTGACGCGGTGGTGCGCGCCGGCGCCGACGTCGACGCGGTGACCGACGCCCTGACCCGGCTGCTGCACGACGACGACCTGCGGGAGCGGACCACCGCCGCCGCCCGCGCGTATTGCTCTGAGAATTCATGGAGTCGCATCGCGGCTCGCCACGTCGATCTGTGGAACTCGATCGAGTTCGCGTGAGGGAGAGCCATGGTCACCACACCCACCTACCCGGGGCTGTACGTCCAGGAGATTCCGAGCGGGGTGCACCCGATCAGCGGGGTCAGCACGTCCGACACGGCGTTCATCGACTACTTCCCGCAGGGGCCCGTCGGAGTCGCCACCCGCGTCACCGGCTTCGACGGATTCCTGCGGCAGTTCGGCCCGTTGCTGGACACCGGCAGCCCGGCCGGCTATGCCGTGATGCAGTTCTTCATCAACGGCGGCCAGGTCGCCTGGATCGTGCGGGTGGTCTCGGAGGCCGCTTCGCCGTCCACCCGCACCCTGACGACGGGCTATTCGCCGAAGAACACCCTGGTGGTCTCCGCGATCAACCCAGGTTCCTGGGGAGACCAGCTCCAGGTCGGAGTGGACTGGAACACACCGTCCCCGGGCACCCAGTTCAACCTCGCCGTGCGACGGCTGGAGCTGATCGGCGGGCGCACGGTCGTCAGCAGATCTGAGGTGTTCCGCAACGTCACCATGGGCGTCGGCGATCCCCGGTACGTCGTCTCGGTGGTCGCGGCGGCCTCGACCCTGATCAGCGTGGCCGAGGCACCCGGCGGTCTCGGCCAGGCCCCCCAGCCGACCGGAAGCAACGTCACCGCGGCCGCCACCCTCAACGATCTGGTCACCGACGCCGCGGCCCTGGGCTTTGAACCGCTGCAGGACGGCATCGACGGCTCCGCGATCGGCACCACCGAGCTGATCGGCGGGCTCGACGCGCTGGAACACATCGAACCGGCCGTGGTGAACCTGCTCTGCATCCCCGCCGCGGCCACGCTGGACGGCAATTCCATCACGGCGACGCCGCAACTGAGCGACGTGGCCGGCGCCGTCGCGCAGTTCTGCGACACATACCGGTGCTTCTACCTGATGGACATCCCGCAGGGCGTGGACACCACCACCAAGATGATCGGCTGGCTGGATGCCAACAGCGTGCGGGACCGGAACGCCGCCGTGACCTTCCCGCGCCTGCAGATCGTCGACCCCGATCCGCTGCGCGGCGGGGCCCTTCGCGACATCGGCAGTAGCGGCACCATGGCCGGAATCTATGCGCGCACCGACGCGGATCGCGGCATCTGGAAGGCGCCAGCGGGGACGGCGACGCAGCTGCGATCGATCGCCGGCCCCTCCGGCGGGACCCTGAACGACAGCGACAGCGCCCAGCTCAATCCGTTGGGGGTCAATGTGATCCGGACCCTCCCGGTGTACGGCACCGTGAACTGGGGGGCGCGGACGCTGTACGGGGCCGACGCGCTGACCAGCGAATGGGCCTACGTTCCGGTGCGCCGCACCGCCATGTACATCGAGGAGAGCCTGGTACAGGGCCTGCGCTGGGTCGTCTTCGAGCCGAATGGCGAGCCGCTGTGGTCGCAGATCCGCTTGAACGTGGGCGCCTTCATGCAGTCCATGTTCCGGCAGGGCGCGTTCCAGGGCTCCACGCCGCGAGAGGCGTACCTGGTCAAGTGCGATTCCGAGACCACCACGCAGGCCGACATCGACCGGGGACTGGTCAACATCCTGGTGGGCTTCGCCCCGCTCAAGCCCGCGGAGTTCGTGTTCATCCAGCTCCAACAGCTCACCCAACCACCTGAGACATGAACCACCGCACCAACACCGGTACCCGATCCGATACCCAGGGAGGTGGGCCAGGATGGCCCAATTCAGCGTCAACGCCCAGCGCTTCGACCCGTACCGGAACTTCAAGTTCCGCATCAAGTGGGACGGGCGCTACGTCGCGGGCATCAGCAAGATCACCGGACTGAAGCGCACCACCGAGGTCGTCAAGCACCGCGAGGGCGGCGACCCGAGCAGCAGCCGGAAGACCCCCGGCCGCACCGAGTACGACGCCGTCACCATCGAGCGCGGCATCACCCACGACCTGGAGTTCCAGCACTGGACCAACAAGGTCTGGAACTACGGTGCCGGCCTCGGGGCGGAGACCTCGCTCAAGGACTTTCGCAAGGACCTGATCATCGAGATGTACAACGAGGCCGGCCAGCTCGTGATCGCCTGGAGGGTCTACCGGGCCTGGGTGTCCGAGTACACGCCGCCGGAGCTGGACGCGAACGCCAACGCCGTCGCGATCGAGCGGATCAAGATCGAGAACGAGGGATTCGAGCGCGACGACCAGGTCGTCGAACCGACCGAGCCCAGCCTGGCCGGCTGATCGGAACGCGGGCGCGACGATGTTGGAGGCGAGCGCGGCGCTGGCGGCGTGGGAGCGAGCGGCACCGGTGACCGGGCCGGCGCGCGCCACCGCGCTGATCGCCGTCCCGCCCGACCAGGCCGTGCCGACGGCGGACCTGCCGCTCGGCCGCCGCGACGCGGCGCTGCTGCGGCTGTACCGCGACATCCGCGGACCCGTCGTCGAGGCGCTGGCCACCTGCCCCGCGTGCGAGACCACGCTCGACGTGAGACTTCCCATCGACGATCTGGTCGCCGGCTACGACGAGGGCCGTGGCGACGGTGACGGAGCGACCGGCGATCCGGTCGGCGACTTCGACCTGGGCTCGGTGCGGGTGTGGGCCAGGTGCCCGACCACGGCCGACCTGGAGGCGCTGGCCGCCCTGCCGGATGTCCGAACGGCCGCGGTGGCGCTGCTGGAACGGTGCGTGCGGTCGGTGCGGCGCACGGGCGACTCCGCGGCGGCAGTCGAGGGGCCCGCGACGCTGACCGCCGCCGAACGCCGGGCACTCGGCGCCGCGTTGGAACGGCTGGACCCACTGGTGGACGTGCGGGTCAGCATCGCCTGCGCCCAGTGCGGCGAGGAGTCCTCGGCGCTGCTAGACGTGCCCGAACTGGTGTGGGCGCAGGTGCACGCCAGGGCGCGACGGCTGTTGCGCGAGGTCGACGCCCTGGCGTCGCGGTACGGATGGTCCGAGTCGGCCATCCTCGCGCTGTCCGAGACCCGCCGCGCCGCCTACCTGGAACTCGACTGAGACCATGAATGACCTGTTCACGCGGCTGGCCCAGCGAGCACTCGCCGATGCGGGTCCGACGATCCGCGCCCCGGCCGAGCCGGACCCCGGCCGGCTGGTCGAGGAGGCCGGCTGGACTGACTCGACGGACTTGTCGGACCTGTCGGAGTCGACGGTGCCCACGGTGTCCACGGTGCCGGCGCTCGACCCGCCGACGGGTCCGAGCCCCGCCGCGGAGGGCGCGCCCCAACGGCCAGACCACGACCGGGCCCGACCGGCCGCGGTTGCCGCATCCGTTCGTCCCTCGGTCGCAGCGGATGGCACGGCGGAAACCCGCACCGCGCGGCTGGTTCCCGCGCCGTCGTCGTTGCCGCCCGCCCGGGAGTACGGCGTGTCGGGCGAGGTCGGTCCGCCCGCCGGCGAAGCGAGCA
>JBIQML010000401.1:0-4973 GCA_044463405.1 Nakamurella lactea
GACTTGACCGGCTCGCCGTCCATCAGCACCACGCAGGTGCCGCAGTTGCTGGTGTCGCACCCCCAGTGGGTGCCGGTCAGTCCGAGGTGGTCGCGCAGGAAGTGCACGAGCAGCAGCCGGCCCTCGATCTCCCTGGTGACCTCGGCACCGTTGACGCTCATGGTGACCTGCATGCCGATCAGCTCCCTTCGGTCGTCGCGGCGCCGGTGGCCCGCTGGACGGCGTCGCGCAGCGCCCGGCGGGTCAGCTCGTCCGCGAGATGCCGCTTGTAGTCGGCGCTGCCGCGCTGGTCGGTGACGGGGTTGCAGCCCTGCGCGGCCAGCTCGCCGGCCCTGGCGTACAGCTCTTCGGAGGGGGCCTGGCCGCGCAGCGCCTCCGTCACCGCCGGGAGACCCGTGGTGTTGGGACCGACGGCCGCCAGCCCCACGCGGGCATCGGCGATGGTGGCTCCGTCGGGATCCATCCACACCGCCGCACCGGCCGACACCACCGCCCAGTCGCCGGCCCGGCGCTCCACCTTGTGGTAGGCGCTGCCGCCGTGCGGTCGCACCGGGAAGCGCACCTCGGTGAGCATCTCGGCCGGGCCGACCGCGGTCTCGTACGGCCCGCGGTGGAACTCGGCCATCGGCACCACCCGCTCGCCCGCCGACCCGCGGATCACGCACGAGGCGTCCAGCGTGGTGCACACCGCGGACAGGTCCTCCGACGGGTCCGCCTGGCACAGCGACCCGCCCAGGGTGCCGCGATTGCGCACCACCGGGTCGGCGATCACCCGCTCGGCGTCGGCGAAGATCGGGAAGATCCGCGCCAGGTCGGCCGATTCGGCGAGCTCGCGGTGCCTGGTCATGGCCCCGATGCGGACCTGATCGGCCTCCAGGGTGATGTACCCGAGCTCGCCGTGCAGGTCGTTGATGTCTATCAGGTACTCGAAGTTGGCCAGCCGCAGCTTCATCATCGGCAGCAGGCTGTGCCCGCCTGCGACGATCTTGGCGGTGTCGCCGAGCCGCTCCAGCAACCCGATGGCCGCCTCGACGCTGGTGGCCCGCTCGTACTCGAACGGTGCGGGGACTTGCATGCCGTGCTCCCTTCGTCGCGCCCGGTCATGACGCCGGCCGGTGACGGTGGTGCACGACTCGTGGAGCCACGGGGAGGTACGGGCAGCACCTTCGCCGGTGACGGTTGCCCCATTGGGCCCTACCGGGACGGGAAAGTCAATGGCGACCTAAGCGGACCCTTAACTTGCCGTTGACCACGGTCGGGGGACCGGACAGGCTGCGTGCACCGCAGGCACCGAAGGGACCGCCGATGGCGATGTGGTCGTGGGGGTGGTGGCCGGCGCTGGCCGCCATGACGGTGGTGGTCGGCTACCACCTCGCGCGCGGCGCCCGGGGATGGCTGGGCGGGGGGCCTGCGCGGCCGCTGTCCGATCTGTGGCACGCGGCGATGGCTGCCGGCATGGCCCTGATGATCGTCGGGGTCACGGGGAGCGGGGCCGGGTGGTGGCTGCTCGGGTTCGCGATCCCGGTGGCCGTGCTGGCCTGGCGGTCGCTGGACCGGTACGTGGTCGGCGGGGTGGCGGCCGCCGGGCACGAGCTGCGCCAGCTCGCGGCCGGCGTCGCGATGTGCTGGATGCTGGCGGTCCCGATGGTGATGACGATGCCGGCCGGACCCGCCGTGCCCGTGGCCGTCGAGGGGGCGGTCGGCGGCGCGCTCGCCGGCCATGGTCACCAGATGGCGGGCATGGCCACCGGCGGCATCGGGTCCGGCATCGACCCGGTGGTGCTCGCCGTCCTGGTGCGCTTCGTCACCGCCGTGATGCTGCTCGTCGTCGCCCTGCTGGCCGCGCGGACATGCCTGGCCCTGCTGCGACGATGGCGGGCGGGCAGGGCGGGCGCCGCCGGGATGCCGTCCCGGTCCGCTTCGGCACCCGCGTCCTGGCAGGGCTGCCAGCTGGCGATGCACGTCACCGCGGGTCTGATGCTGGCCGCGATGGTGTGACGGCCGCACCGGTCGACGCCGCAACCATGTGATCCTGCCCGCTTCACCGATCCAGTGTGCCGCCGGTCATGGTGCCCACCCCCCGCCGACCCACTAGCCTGGGCGAATGTCGGCGGGCCCGATCCAGATTCACGTCATCGCCGATTCCACCGGCGATACCGCAGCCAGGGTTGCCCGGGCCGCGCAGGCGCAGTTCGCCACGCACCCGACCCGTATCGTGCGTCATCCCAGGGTGACCACCGCCGCCGGGATGGCCACCGCATTCGAGCGGATCACCGACGGCCAGGGCTCCGGGGTCGCCGTCTTCTCCACGCTGGTCGACGACGGCTTGCGGGCACTGGTGGTGCAGCGCTGCGATCAGCTGAACATCCCGCACTGCGACCTGCTGGGCCCGGCGCTGGACGTGCTGGAGCGGGCCAGCGGCGACCGCGCCGAGCGGATCCCGGCCCGCCCGGTCGGCATCGACTCGGACTATTTCAAGCGGATCGCGGCGATGGAGTTCGTGGTCAAGCACGACGACGGGCAGTACCTGGAGGGCCTGCGGCAGGCCGACATCGTGCTGGTGGGCGTCTCCCGCACCGGCAAGACGCCGCTGTCCATGTACCTGGGCTACCTGGGCTATCGCACGGCCAACGTGCCGCTGGTGCCGGGCATCCCGCCGCCTGGCCTGCTGTTCGAGATCGACCGCTGGAAGATCGTGGCGCTGACCATCGACCCGCAGCGGCTGGCCAGGATCCGAACCAGGCGGGTGCAGGCCATCGGCACCACCGGCGACGCCGGTGGCTACTCGGCGCTCGCCGCGATCTTCGACGAGCTGGACCAGGCCACCAGGATCCAGCGCCGGCTGGGATGCCCCGTCATCGACACCACCAACCTGGCGTTGGAGGAGGCGGCCGGCCGGGTCATCGACCTGGTCGACGAGCGCCGGCTCGCCGCGCCCTCCGCCCGCCCGGAACCGCCGCAGAATCAAGGGAGGCCAGCGTGACCAGCCCATCGCAGACCGGTGACACAGCGCCCACAGCGCCCACAGCGCCCACGGTGCCCACGGTGCCCACGGCGCCCGGCGCGTCCGGCGCCGCCGCAGAGGCCGCCGCCGACAGGTTCGTCTACGACCTGTCCGAGGGCGATGCGTCGATGAAGCCGCTGCTGGGCGGCAAGGGCGCAGGGGTGGCCGAGATGCGCCGCATCGGCGTCCCGGTGCCGGACGGGTTCACCGTCACCACCGCCGCCTGCGTGGCCACCATGCAGCGCGAGGGGGACTGGCCGGAGGGGCTGTGGGACCAGGTGACCTCCGCGCTGCGGCGGCTGGAGGAGCGCACCGGCCGCGGGCTCGGCTCGCCGGACCGTCCGCTGCTGGTGTCCGTGCGGTCCGGCGCGGTGGTATCCATGCCCGGGATGATGGACACCATCCTGAACCTGGGCATCAGCGACGACACCGTCGAGGCGCTGGTCGCGGAGTCGGGGAACCCGCGGTTCGCCTGGGACGCCTACCGCCGCTTCATCTCCATGTACGGCGAGGTGGTGGAGGGCGTGCAGTCGTACGTGTACGAGGACGCGCTGACCGCCCTGAAGTCCGACCGGGGCGTCGCCCAGGACACCGAGCTGACCACCGACGACCTCAAGGAATTGGTCGGCACGTTCCGGCGGCTGTCCCGCGAGCACATCGGCGAGGACCTGCCGGCCGATCCGATCGAGCAGTTGCGCCGGGCCATCGATGCGGTGTTCCGGTCCTGGCTGAACCCGCGGGCGGCCGTGTACCGGCGTGCCAACTCGATCCCGGACGACCTGGGCACCGCGGTCAACGTGATGCAGATGGTCTTCGGCAACCGCGGTGAGACATCCGCCACCGGGGTGTGTTTCACCCGCAACCCGTCCACCGGCGCCAAGGAGCTCTACGGCGAGTTCCTGACCAATGCGCAGGGGGAGGACGTGGTCGCCGGCATCCGCACCCCGCGGCCGCTGGTCGAGATGCAGTCCGTGCTGCCGGAGGCCTTCGACCAGCTGATCGACACCATGGCGGCCCTGGAGGAGCACTACGGCGACATGCAGGACATCGAGTTCACCGTCGAGGACGGCTCGCTGTACCTGCTGCAGACCCGCACCGGCAAGCGCACCGCGCAGGCCGCGATCGCCATCGCCGCGGATCTGGTCGCCGAGGGCGTGATCGACCGCACCGAGGCGCTGCGCCGCATCGAGCCGGGCCAGCTGGACCAGTTGCTGCACCCGGCGATCGACCCGGACGCCAAGGGGGAGCCGCTGACCACCGGGTTGAACGCCTCGCCGGGCGCCGCGGTCGGCGGGGTGGTATTCGACGCCGTCACCGCCGAGCAGCGCGGACACGCCGGCGAGCCGGTGGTGCTGGTGCGCTGGGAGACCACCCCGGACGACATCGCCGGAGTGATTGCGGCGCAAGGGGTGTTGACCGCGCACGGCGGGATGACCTCGCACGCCGCAGTGGTGGCCCGCGGCATGGGCAAGCCCTGCGTGGCCGGCGCGCCGGACGTGCACATCGACGTCGCGGCCAAGACCGTGACCATCGCCGGTCACCTGCTGGGCGAGGGCGACGTGATCACCCTGGACGGCTCCACCGGCGAGGTATTCGCCGGCGCGCTGCCGCTGGTGCCGCCGCAGGTGACCGACAGCTTCTCCCAGCTGGTCGGCTGGGCCGACGACCTGCGCCGGCTCGGGGTGCGGGCCAACGCCGACACCGGCGAGGACGCCCGCCGGGCACGGGAATTCGGCGCGCAGGGAATCGGCCTGTGCCGGACCGAGCACATGTTCATGGACGAGGCCCGGTTGCCTGCGGTGCGGGCGATGATCCTGGCCGAGGACGACGAGGGCAGGGCCGCCGCGCTGGAGCAGATCCTGCCCATGCAACAGGGGGACTTCGAGGAGATCCTCACCGCGATGAGCGGCCTGCCGGTGACGATCCGGCTGCTGGACCCGCCGCTGCACGAGTTCCTGCCGTCGGTGAC
>JBIQML010000402.1:0-4971 GCA_044463405.1 Nakamurella lactea
CTCGGTCAGCCCCGTCACCGCCGCGACCTGGTCCTCGCGCAGCGCGGCACCCTCGCCGGCCAGCGCCTCGATCACGCTGCCGGCGATGCGTTGCCGCTCCAGTGTCAGGACCATGCCGCCCACGGTAGGCAACGGCACCGACATGGCCGTGCCCGGACCGGCTACCCGGGACGCTTCGGATCCGACCGCAGGATCCCCATCAGCACGACGTCCTCGTACGTCCCCCGAACCCATGCGTGCTGGCGGAGCCGGCCCTCGGTCACGAATCCCACCTTCTGGTAGGAGCGGATGGCCGCGGCATTGGACGCGATCACCTCCAGGTGGATGCGGCGCAGGTTGCGGCGCACGAACCCGAACTCGACCAGCTGGCACATGGCGGCCGTCCCGATGCCGCGGCCCCTGGCCTCCGGTAGCAGGTTGATCCCGGCCTCGGCATGGCGGGCGAGCGCGTCGAACTCGAACAGCGACGCGCCGCCGACCGCCTGGCCGTCCACGTCGACCACGAAGCTCACGGCGTCCTCGGACCCGTCGTCGACGGCCCGAGCCAGCCGGGCGTCGAACCTCTGCCTGGTCAGTGCGGTGGGCGCCGCGTCGGTCCGCTCCTCCCAGGTGTCCAGGTCGGCGGCGATGCGAAACAGCACGTCGAGGTCGTCGTCGGTGCGGGCCCGCAGGGACACGGCGGGTGGGTCGGCCATGGCCAGCACTGTAGCGCGGTGCCCGGGCAGCACGGTCCGGCGGCGAACGCGGCGGCTTCCTGTGGTGGCGACTGCAGTGCCTGACGGTCGAGAACGGCACCGTTCCAGGGCATCTCGTCGACCACGTCGAACGAGCGACGGCCGGCGGTCAGCCCAGCAGTCCGCGCTCGAACGCCACCCGCACCGCTGCCGCCCGATCCCGCACGCCCAGCTTCGGATACAGATGCAGCAGGTGCGTCTTGACGGTGGCCTCGGACACCAGCAGTTCCCTGGCCACCTCCCGGTTGGTGCCGCCCCTGGCGATCGCCCCCAGCACCTGCAACTCCCGCTCCGTCAACGGGTCCGCCCGCCCGCGATCCACCAGGCTGCGGGCCGCCGCCGGTGCCAGCACGCTCTGCCCGGACGCCGCGCGGAGCACCGCGTCGATCAACTCCACCCTCGGGGTGGCCTTGAGCAGGTAGCCGTCCGCCCCGGCATCGATGGCGGCGTGGATGTCCCGGTCGGTGTCGTAGGTCGTCAACACCAGGATCCGCGGACGCACTGGATCCGCCACGCGCAGCTCGCGGATCGCCGACACCCCGTCACCGCCGGGCATGCGCAGGTCCATCAGGACCAGGTCAGGGTCGCTGGCCCGTACGCGGGCGACCGCCTCGCGGCCGTCGGCCGCCTCACCGACCACGGCGACGCGCTCGTCCCGCTCGAGCATGCCGCGGATCCCGTCCCGGACCACCGGATGGTCGTCCACCACGAGCACCCTGATGATGGCGCTCATCCGGGCACCGCCGCGCTGATCACGCAGCCACCGCCGGGCTCTGACTCCACGGTGAGCGTGCCCCCGGCCAGCCGGATGCGGTCCGCCATCCCGGGCAACCCGTGGCCACCGGTGGCCGAGGGAACCGGCACCTTCGTGGGATCGAACCCCACACCGTCGTCGTGGATGTCGAGCAGCACCTCGCCCTCCAGGTAGTCCAGGCTGACCGCGACCCTGCCGGCCCGCGCGTGCCGGGCGGCGTTCGCCAGGGCCTCCTGGGTGACTCTCATCAGGTCGCCGTCCGCGGCGGTGGCCCGCGCGGTGCCGGACACCCGCACGTCGGCGACGATGTGATTGACCTGCGACCACTGCCGCACCAGCAGCGATAGCGCGTCCGGCAGGTCGGAGCCCTCCAGGGCGGGCGGGCGCAACGCGTCCACGGCCCGGCGGGCCTCCGTCAGCCCTTGCCGCGCCAGCTCTTTCGCGTTCCCCACCCGGCGCCTGGCCGTCGCCGGCAGCGTGTCGTCGTCGATGGCCTCGAGCTGGGTGACGACCGCCACCAGGCCCTGCGCCACGGTGTCGTGCAGTTCCCGGGCCAGTCGGGCCCGTTCCTCGCGGACGCCGGAATCGCGTGCCTGTTCCACCAGTTGCTCCTGCAGGTCGGCATTGCGTTGCTGCGCGGTCAGCAACGCCCGAGTGGCGGCGTGCCGGCGCATCACCGCCTCCTCGCGCCGGTTCGCCAGGCCGATGGACACCACGCCGATCGCGATGTCCAGCACCAGCAGGCCGGCGGTCAGCGACCAGTTGTGCGAGTACTGATCGAAGCCGCCGACCTGGGTCGCCGTCATCAACGCGCTGGACCCGACCAGGCCCGCGAGCAGCAGCGGCCCGGTGAAGAAGGTGCCGCAGATGATGTAGTGGGACCAGACGATCAGCGCGCTCAGCGGGCTGACCGCGATGAGCAGTCCGACCAGCACGTACTGCACGCCGAAGGCGATGATCCGGCGGGACAGCGGCGTCAGGTCCCAGGTCTGCCACCACTCGATCCAGGCCCACAGCACGACGACGAGGCCCGCGGCGACCAGGTGCGCGGCGACGTCGCCCGCCATGGTCGCCTGCCCGAGCGCCAGCCCCACCACCAGCAGCAGCCGCAGCACCCGCGGCACCTTGGTGGTCGAGTAGATGGTGTCCGGCCACTCCATCTGGGGCCGGTCCTGCAGCCAGCGGCCGTGCGACTCCCACTCGGGGATGCGCCGCCAGACGGAGTAGGGCGGCAGGTCGATGCCGTCGGGGATGGTTTCGGACGCCGGTAGCGGTGACGGGACCTCGCGCGGGCGCCCGGTCGGCGCCGGCGCTGGGGTCCCCGCCGTGGTCATGACGGACATTCTCGTCGCCGCCTCCGGCCGCACACCACCCGGACGAGTCTCATTCCCAGCTGAACTTGCGGACGGCGATCGCCGACATCACCGCGCCCCACACCGCCAGCAGCACCAGGTGCAGCAGTTGCGGCCAGTGCCCGGCCGCGGCATCGGTCAGCGCCTGGGTGCCCGCGCCGCTCGGAGTGAGGTCGGAGATGCGGCGCATCCAGGCCGGCATCAGCGGCCGCTGCAGCCACAGCCCGGCCGCGAACTGCAGCACGAAGAACAGCACGGTGCCGAAACCGGCCGCCACCTTGGCGTTGCGGAACAGGCTGGCGATCACCATGCCCAACCCCAGCAGGGCCCAGGCGGTCAACAGGTAGCCGATGACGAAGCCGACGACGTTCTGCGGCCAGGACGCACCCACCAGTGCCGGCACGATCACCATGATCAGCATGCAGCCGACCGACACGATCAGCGTGATGGCCAGCTGGGCGCCCAGCAGCAGCGCGGGTGAGACCGGTGTGGTGCGCAGCCTTTTCAACACCCCGATCTCGCGGTATCGGGTCAGCACGTCGGGCAGCGCCTGGACCGCGAGCATGGTGATGGCGAACAGCACCAGAATCGGCTGGTAGACGGCGAAGAAGCTCAGGCCACCCAACGCGTCCGATGGTGTGCGGATTGCCGGGATGGCGGCCAGCACGATGGCAGCGGCGACCGGCAGGACCGCGGTCCACACCATCACGCCGGGGTTGCGGGCCAGCAGCTTCGCCTCGCTCTTGAGCAGGGCGGTGGAGGCGCTCATGATCGGACTCCTTCCGGTGCGCGCTCGGTGGTTTCACCATGGTCGGCGGTGCCGTTCGCCGCGGCGTCGTCACGTGTCAGCGCGATGAAGGCATCGTCCAGGTTCGGCTGGTCGACCCGCAGCTTGGTGGCGGCGATGCCCCGTTCGTGCAGCGCGATGATCACGGAGCTGGCCACGGTGTCGACGCCGGTCACGACGATCCGGTCGCCCGACCATCCGGCCGTGTGCACGTCCTGCAGCTCCTGCAGCGCGGCCGGCTCGACGGGGGCGGACGGCACGAAGCTCATCCGCTGGTCCGCCACCACCCCGGCCGCCAGGCCCTCGGGCGTGTCGGCGGCGATGATCCGGCCACGATCGATCACCACGACCCGATCGCACAGCCGCTCGGCCTCCTCCATGAAGTGCGAGACGAGCAGCAGGGTGACGCCGGTGCCGCGCAGGTCCTCCAGCAGGCCCCACACCTCGCGCCGGGCGGCGGGATCCAGTCCGGTGGTCAGCTCGTCCAGGATGGCGACCCTGGGGTTGCCGATCAGCGCCAGCGCCACCGAGAGCCGCTGCTTCTGCCCGCCGGACAGCTTGCCGAAGTAGCTGCGCAGCTGGGCCGTGAGCCCGAGCCGCTCGGCCAGCTCGCGCCAGTCCCTGGGGCGGGAGTAGAAGCTGGAGTACAGCTCCAGCGCCTCGGCGACGGTCTGCTTGTCCGGCAGCCGGGACTCCTGCAGCTGGATGCCGAGTGCCTCGCGGAAGGCGGTGCCCTCCTTCGTCGGGTCCATCCCTGCCACCCGGATGCTGCCGCCGTCCGGGCTGCGCAGCCCGCCGATGCACTCCACGGTGGTGGTCTTGCCGGCGCCGTTGGGGCCGAGGATCCCGAAGATCTCCCCCTCACCGACGTCGAAGCTGATGTCGTCGACGACCGTGCGGCCGCCGTAGGTCTTGCGCAGTCCGCGCACGTCAATCATGGGCATGCCGCCATCATCTCGGCTCGTCGCGTTCCGCGGGCTCAACCGGGTGGACAAAGCTGCCTCCACCGATCGGTTGATGGAGGGGGTAGGCGAAAGCCCACCTCGGATCCGCATGCTGCGCCGATGGTGCCGGACGGTCGGCGCAGCCAGCATGGTTGGCATGAGCACCGTCACCTCGTCCTCGCCGCCGCTGCAAATCGGATGGCAGGACGCTTCGCGCGCGACCGCGCCGCCCAGCACGACGCCGGCGCCCTGCTTGAAGGATTCGCCCGGACGGAAGACAAGGCGGATCTCGCCGGCCTGCGCATCGGCGGAAACGAGCTGCGCCCCGAGCGCGGCGGCGAGCGGGTTGCTGACGACGTCCACCGGGCCGGCCGCGCCCGCCGCCATGAAGGCGCGGACG
>JBIQML010000403.1:0-4969 GCA_044463405.1 Nakamurella lactea
TGAGCGGACCGCCGCGGCCGCCGAGCAGGCGGTTCGCGCCGTCGCCGAGGGCCGGATCGGGCGGCCTCATATCGAGTTCCCGGCCACCCTCGAGGTGCACCTGGCCACCGCCGACATGGCCGAGGTGGCGACCTGGGTCCGAGGCGTCGAGCGCAGCGGCACCCGGACCGTGCGGATCGCCGGTGACGACGGCGCCGCGATGTATTCCGCGTTCGTCGCCGTCACCTACATCACCCGGCAGGCCGGCGGGCGCTGAGCCCGTTCCGCCCGGCCCGATGCTGGGCAGGGCATTGCCCGATGCTGGGCCGCGGACGGGCGCGGCCCAGCACCTGGTCAGGACAGCGGGTTGTGCACCGTGTTGGTCAGGCAGGTGCCGGCGGTGCTTCCCGCTGTGCAGTCCGGAGTGTTGACGTTGGTGAACGAACCCTGGTTCACGATGGTCCCCTGCGCGTACTGCGTCACCGTCACGCTGAACGTCAACGTCTCGTCGGCGCTCACCGCGACGGATGACAGCGTCCAGGTGACGGTGCCGTTCGCGTAGCTCACGGTGCAGTCCGGGGTGGTTCCGCAGGACGCGGATCCGTCCACGTACGCGGTGCCGTCCGGGATGGCGTCGGTGACGATGACATCGGCGGCAGCCGCGTCGCCGGTGTTGATCACCTCCAGGGTGTAGTCGATCTGCTTGCCCGGATAGACGGTCCTGTTGTCGCCGGGGTTCGTCTCGGCCTTGATCACGTTGATCTTCGGCGTCGGTGGCGGCAGCGGGTTGGACACCTTGTTGGTCCAGCAGGTGCCGTCCATCGGCCCGGCCTGGCACTGGGGCGTGTTGACGTCGGTGAAGGAGGCCCGGTTGACGATCGTCTCGTTCGCGGCCGGACTCACGGACACCCGGAAGGCCAGGATGTTGTCGGCGCCGGCGGCAACGGTGGAGAGCGTCCAGGTGACCGCGTCGTCGACGCTGGAGTACATCACGGTGCAGTGAGGGGTGGTTCCGCAGGACGCGGACCCGGCCACGTAGAAGGTGCCGTCGGGGATGGCGTCGGTGACGGTCACGTCGGTGGCGTCCCCGTCGCCGGTGTTCGTCACCTCCAGGTGGTAGGTGACCGGGGCCGTCTGGCCGGGTGTGACCGTCTGCCCGTCGCCCGGTGTCGGTTCGGACTTGTTGGCAGGGGCGGCGGCGCTGATCCCGGGGAGTGCGACCGACAGGCACAACGGCACGCCGACGGCGAGGGTCGCCGCCGTGAGCCGGTGGATGAGTCGCCGTGCGGCTGCTGTCATCGTGCTCCTCCTCGGCCGGGCGCAGACTGCCCGGCGTATGCACAGAGTGATCAAAAGCGGCACCCGCTCCCGCTCGAGTGATGACGCAGAGTCACATTCAGGCCGTCCAGGCCGCATTCTTGCCCCCTCGCCACCCTGATCCGGTGGTCCAACGCGTCCCGTGAGACTCCCAACGGGCACGCGCGTCACAGAACGTAACTCCGGTCATCCGGCGCACACACCGGGGTGCATCCCCGGTGATCACGATCTATTCCCCGGGGATCGAGTTCGATCGCGCCAGGGTCAGCAGGACTTCGTGCAGGGGTCGGACGCGCCCTCGCTGCGCTGGGCCGGCAGCGGGGGGCGGGCGGCGCGCTGCGCCCGCCGGGAATCCCGACGGCGGGCGCTGCCGGTGTCGCGGGCGCTGCCGGCGTCGCGGGTGCTGCGGGTGCTGCGGGTGTCGCGGGTGCTGCCGGTGTCGCCGTGCGTCGTGGAGGCGGAGGACGGCACCACCAGGCCCTCCGCGTGATCGTCCAGGCCGGACGCGTGGATGACGAATCCGCTGGTGGTGCCCGTCGATCCGGTGGGGCCGCCGCCGGGGGGTGGCGCCGTGTCGTCCCGCCGATCGGGCTCGACGGAGTCCAGCCGGGCCGCCAACCGGCGTCGGGAGGTGACGTCCAGCTTGCGGAACACCCGGCCGAGGTGGAATTCGACGGTCTTGACGCTGATTACCAGTTCCTCGGCGATCTGCCGGTTGGTCCTGCCCGCCGCCGCGAGCCGGGCGGTGTTCCACTCGGCCGGGGTCAGCGCGCGATCGGCGCTGCCGTCGCGGCGGCTGGGGCGCAACCCGCAGGATGCCAATTCCCTGTCCGCGAGCTGCGCCGGTCGGGTCGCTCCGAGCCGGCTCAGGGTGTCGCGAGCGGCGGTCAGGTGGTTGGCGGCCTGCGTGCGCCGACCGGCTCGCCGCAGCAGCGCGCCGAGTTCCAGTTCCAGCATCGCCCGCCCGTGCGGCCAGCCGGCCTCGCTCGCCGCCGCTATGCCGCGTTCGAAACAGCCACGGGCGTCGGCGATCTCGCCGTCGGCGGCGTGCATCCGGCCGGCCACCCGGCAGATCGCCGCCGTGGTTGACGGCAGGTCGGTCGCCGATTCCCGGTAGGCGGTGAGCATCTCGCGGGCGTCCTCGGCGCGCCCCACCGCGATCAGGGCGTCGGCGGCCATGGCCGGCCAGGCCAGCAGCTCCAGCGCCGGGCGTGCCCGCGACGGATCGGGTCCGTCGGCGTCGGCGGTTCGATCGGCCAGCGCTTCGACTTCGGCGGCGGCGTCCACGGCCAGTCCGGGCTGGTCGGTCCAGCATCCCAGGTAGACCGCGGTGGCCTGCCGGATGGCCGCGACGATCGGGACGGGCGGTGAGGTGGCGGCGTCGGCCAGCGCCAGGTGCCGTTGCGCCGCGACCGGGTCGCCCCGCCCGGCGTGCACCAGCGCGGCGCAACAGTGCAGGGCGGGTGACGCGAACACCATCGGTGTGCCGCCGGCCAGCACCAAGCCGTCGGTCGCGACCTCCAGTGCCTGTGACCACTCGCCGCAGCGGAAGCACGCCAGGCACAGCGCGGGCAGCATCGCCAGCTCGGCCGCCCGCATGCCCCTGTCCCGCAGGTGCTGCCGGGCGCGGGTCAAGTCCGCTCGTGCGCCGCGCGGATCGTCCGCCCAGAGCTTGGCCGTGCCGCGCGCCTCCTGCAGCCGCCAGTGGTCGGGACGGGCCTCGCTCCAGCGGTTCAGCAACTCCTCGATCTCGCGGGTGCGCCGGGTCATCGCCAGCGCCGTCACCAGCAGCGCCGCCGGGAGATCGTCGGGCGTCGTGGTGGCGGGCGGTGTGGCGGCGATCCAGTGCCGCACCGCATTCGGGTGCAGCCGGAGCGCGGACAGGGTGGCGCGCTGACCGGCGATCGCGGCACGCAGCGACGGGTCGGTGCTGCGATGCCAGGCGGCGTCGAACTCGAGGTCGGCGGTCCGCAGGTCCCCGGCGAGCAAGGCGGTGAGCCCGCTCAACCAGTGCCGCCTGGGGCCGCCGTCCGCCGTCACACCCTCCAGCAACTCCGCCGCGCGGGGGGCCTCGCCTGCCTGCAGCAGGCATTGCACGGCGCTCAGGGTGCGCGCCGTCCGGTCCCGCGGAGCGGGTGACAGCATGGCGGCGAGGTGCCACCGGGTCGCCGCCAGATCGCGCTCGCCGCGGGCGGCGTCGGCGGTCGCGCGGTCGCTCAGGTCGGCGGCGAGCGACTCGTCCTCCATCGCGGCCGCGGCGACCCGGTGGGCCAGGCGCTGGTCGGTGTCGCTCACCTCGGCGGCACGGGTGTGCAGGGCACGCCGTTCGGGACGCGACAGCACGTGGTACGTGGCAGCGCGCCGCAGCGGGTCGGCAAAGACCACTTCGCCCGACCCCGGCTCGTCGCTGTGCGCCAGCAGGCCGTGCCGGCCCGCCTGCGCCAGCGCCCCGATGGGATCGGGCAGGTCCGCCAGGTTCGCCGCCGCGGCCAGCGAGCACCGCGTACCGAGCACGGCCGCGGCCGCGACCAGGGCTCGACCCGGTGCCGGGCATTCGTTCAGGGCGCGGGTGACGCCGGCCGCGAGTGCGCGGGGCGCGGGCAGCGGGTCCGCCGCGTGCAGCACGGCGGGCGGGTTCTCCTGCAGGACCGCCGTGAGATGGCGCGGGTTGCCGCCGGTGTGTGCGACCAGCCGCGCCGCCGTGCCCCGCGTGATGCCCGGCATCCCGAATGTGCGGGCGAGGACGGCGACCACGTCCGGTGCCAGCCCCGCCAGGCGCAGGTGGAAGGCCGGATCGTCGGCGGTCAGGCGCAGGAACGGTTCCAGCCGTCGATCCTCCGGCGGCCGGGTCACCAGCAGGGTGAGCACCGGCCGGCTCCGCAGCCGGCGGACGGCGAACAGCAGCGCGGAGAGCGACTCCTCGTCGGTCCACTGGGCGTCATCGACGGCGACGATCAACGGACGCCTCCGCGACGCGGCCTCCAGCGTGCCGAGCAGTCGGGGGCCAAGGTCGGAATCGCCGGCGCCGGGGCGGGCGTCGTTCGGGGGGACGCTGCGCAGCAGCTGGTCGGCGATCCCACCGGCCACGTCCTGCTCCGCGCGGGCGCCGCTGGCGATCAGCGGCGTCACGGCCGACCCGGCCCCGGCGATGAACCGTGAGATCAGCGCCGTCTTGCCGATTCCGGCCGGTCCCTCGATGACCACGGGGCTGGTCGCCCCGCTCGCCGCCCGGTCCAGGTGACCGCGCAGCGTCGCCAACTCCACTGTCCTGCCGACGAAACCCCGACTCATCGGCGCTCAATGCCCGGATCGTGGCGGGATGTCGGGTGCTCGGGCCACGCCGTGGATGCCCGGGGCGTCACGCCCGGTCGGCGCGGTCCGCTCGTGGTCGGGGTAGCAAGGGACCGGTCGGCGCAGCAGGATCATCGGCACCATCAGCCCCCCAAGGACCTCAACCCGACAACAGGTATATCACTGGCCGGTTCTCCAGGGAACCGTCAGATGATCCCCCGCGCGCGCGATGATCACCGGCATGGGTGCGCTGACCTCGGAGGCCAACCGGTCCAGCTCGTTGTCGGTCCGCGCAGGCGAGTGGTGGAACAGCACCAGCGCGCGCACCCCGCAGCGCTCGGCGAACCGGATGGCGTCGTCGAGTGTGGAGTGTCCGTAGGCG
>JBIQML010000404.1:0-4954 GCA_044463405.1 Nakamurella lactea
TGGAGAACCGGTAGGTCTCCACGTACTGCACGGTGCGGGTCTCGTTCGCCTCGGTGAGCTCCGTCATGGAGCGCTCCGGCGTCTGGGTGGACAGGTACAGCAGCACGGCGTGCATGGTCCGCTGGCCGTTGCGCTCGGCCCGGAACCGGTTGCGCAGCCCCTGATCGACGATCGCCGCCAGCGGGATGGTGCGCACCGACGAGGAGAACATCCGCTGGTCGGGCAGGTCGTCGTCGATCTCGTCGTCGCCGTGCCAGAGGATCAGCCGGCGACCGTCGGTGACGGCCACCTCCTGCCAGAGCGATTCCCCCCACGGCTGCTGGGACGGCACCCGCTCCAGGGTGAACGCCTGGACGGCGGACAGGTCCAGCACCCCGGACAGGGCCTCCAGCGCGGCGTCGGAGTCCCGGATGTACGCCCGCACGGCGTCCTCCAACCGCTGGTACGGAGCCCAGTCCTGCGGTTCGCGAGAGGTCATCGACCCTGCCTTCCCTGTCCGACGGCTGCCACGGTCCGATCCTGCCCTACCCGACCGCCGGTCGATCGAGCCGCCACCCCCGTGCCGTGGGTGCCAGCGCGAGCCCCACCATCACGGCGCACAGCGCCAGGTAGATCGCCGGGTAGACGCGCAGCGCGGCGATCGGCGTGTAGTCGCCGCTGGGCGCGCCGATCACCGCCAGCCAGTAGATCGCGATCGCCGCGGTGCCGGCGGCGCCGACGAACAGCAGCGTGGTCTGGCCGCGCATGGCGACCACACCGCCCCCGATCAGCAGGCCGCCACAGACCAGCGACACCAGCGTCACCGCCCACAGCCACGGCGCCCACCACAGGCCGGACACCAGCGGCGACATCGCATGGAGGAACAGCGTGAAGATCCCGCCCAGCACGTCCAGCCCGCCAGTGATGAACGCCAGCACCGCCGCCCCCACCAGGGTCCCGGGCCGGGACGGCCCTGGGGCCATGTAGGCATAGGCCGGGACCGGGTACGGCTGACCCGGGTTTCCGACGGCACCGTATCCCGGCTGGCCGCCGTAGCCCGGATACTGGCCGTAGCCCGGATTGGCGCCGTAACCCGGATTGCCGCCGTAACCCGGATTGCCGCCGTAACCCGGATACCCGCCGTGGGGGCCGTACGGCCCTGCCGCCGGGTCCGGCGCCTGCTGATACCGAGCGTCCCCGTACTGCTCACCGGCCGAGCCGGATGGCGTCGCCGAGCCCGGCGACGGGTAGCCCGCCAGGGGCGACTGCGCCGAGACCGGGAAGCCAGCCGACGCGGCGCCCGGGCCGGGAGGGTTGCCGCCCGGCCAGGCTCCCGAACCGGCGGGATCGGAGTACTCGTCACCCCGCCGGCCGGTGCCGTCGAAGTCCGTCATCGGCCCGCTCCCTCCCCCTCGCTGTTCGACGCCATGGCGTCGTACCCGCGCATGGACCGGCCGATCCAGCCTGCCACGATCGCGAGCGTCACACACAGCAAACCGCCACCAACGACCGCCGTCTGGGTGGATGTGGCGTCCGCGACGACGCCGTGCACCAGATCGGCCAACCGGGGTCCGCCGGCGACCACCACGGTGAACACCCCCTGCAACCGGCCGCGCATCTCGTCGGTTGCCACCACCTGCAGGATCGTGGACCGGTACACCGCCGACACCATGTCGCCGAACCCGCCGACGGCCAGGTAGATCACCGCCAGCCACAGCCAGGACGTGGTGCCGGAGGCGGCCATGGCAAAGCCCCACACCACCACGGCGATCACGATCGCCACGCCCTGCCGGCGGACCCGGGTGATCCATCCGCCGGTCAGCCCGCCCAGCAGCGCCCCGATCGCCATGGAGGCGTTCAGCACGCCCAGCGCCAGGCCACCCTCGGGCGGGCCGCCGAAGATCTCCTCCGCCATCGCCGGGAACAGCGCCCGGGGCATGCCGCACACCATGGCGATGACGTCGATGACGAACGTCATCAGCAGCAGCGGCGCGGTCCGCAGGTAGGCCAGGCCCTCGGAGACCTTCGGGCGGCGGCGGCCGGTGCGCAGCGGCGGGATCGGGGGTAGCCGGAACACCGCGTACAGGATGGCCGTCAGTGACAGGGCGTCGATGAAGTACAGCCAGCCGATCCCGGTGAACGGCAGCAGGATCCCCACCAGCAGCGGGCCGGCGATCACACCGGTGTTGAACACCGTCATGTTCAGCGCGTTCGCGGCCGGCACCAGCCGGGTGGGCACGATGCGCGGCAGGATCGCGCTGCGGGTGGGCTGGTTGACGGCGAAGAACGACTGCTGCAGCGCGAGCAGGATGAAGACCGCGGCGATCGAGTTGAGCTGCAGGAACGCCTGCAGCCACAGGCCGAGGCTGGTGACGGAGATCCCGGTGGAGGTGATCATCATCAGCTTGCGCCGGTCGTAGGTGTCGGCGATGGCCCCGCCCAGCAGGCCGAACCCGACCAGCGGGATCAGCGCCACCATGGAGGCGTAGCCGACCCAGGCCGAGCTGCGGGTGATGGTGAACACCTGCTGCTGCACGGCGACCGCGGTCAGCTGGGATCCGACGACGGTGACGATCTGCCCGAGGAACAGCCGCCGGTAGTTGTCGATGGCCAGCGGGCGGGTGTCCGGGCCGAGCCGGCTCAGCCAGGCCAGCCGACCGCCCCGCGGCGACCCCACGTCGCGGCTGCTGCTCCCCGTCACGGGCTAGGGCGCCAGGCGCTCGACAACCCAGCGCCGGCCGTCACGGCGGTAGCGCAGCCGGTCGTGCAGCCGGGCGGTGCGGCCCTGCCAGAACTCGACGGTGACGGGGGCGATGCGCCAGCCGCCCCAGTGCGGCGGCGCCGGGATCGGGTCGGTGCCGTCCAGCCCGCCGAACCGTCGCTCCACCTGCGCCTGCAGCGCGTCCAGCGCCGCCCGGTCCGGCAGCACCGTCGACTGCGGGCTGGACCAGGCACCGATCTGCGAGCCCCTCGGCCTGCTGGCCCAGTACTGCTCGGTGGTCTGCCGGTCCACCTTGCTGACCGTCCCGCGGATGTGGATCTGCCGGTGCAGGTCGTACCAGGGGAAGGTGACGGCGGCGTGCGGGTTCTCGTCCAGGTCATGGCTCTTGGCGGAGGTGTAGTTGGTGTAGAAGACGACCCCGGATTCGTCGACGGCCTTGGCCAGCACGCTGCGGGCGGCGACGGTTCCGTCGGCGGCAGCGGTGGCCAGCACCATGCCGTTGGGCTCGGTGATGCCGGCGGCGACGGCTTCGTCGAACCAGCGGCGGAACTGGGCGGTCCAGTCGGGGGCCAGGTCCTGCTCGGACAGGCCGGCATCGGCGTAGTTCTGCCGCATCTGCGCCATCCGGTCGGCGGTGCTCACTGGCCCTCCTGCTGGCTCGTCACAAGCGACCGTCATGACCGTACCGCCCACGCCGCCAGCCCCGATGTTCGCGGGTTTGACGCACCGTTCCGCGCGCCCCTGCCGGGGTGGGCCCGATC
Source organism: Nakamurella lactea (assembly GCA_044463405.1). GTDB lineage: Bacteria > Actinomycetota > Actinomycetes > Mycobacteriales > Nakamurellaceae > Nakamurella > Nakamurella lactea_B. The sequence goes on from JBIQML010000404.1 coordinate 3,463, forward strand.
GGGCCGAGTGGCGAATGGGCGTCGGGGCCGGCGTCGCTCGGCGGCTCGACCTGGATCACCATCCAGGCCGGCGCGTCCCCCGGGTTGTCGACCGCCGACCTCGCCGCCATCCTGGCGAGCATCCCCGGCTGATGCAAGGCCACGGCAGATCCATCTGAAAATCCGCCCCTAGATTTTCCGGCTATCACAGATCGCCCCGCTGACCTGCAGCAATACCGCGCGCGAGCCATCGGCGGTCGATCTAGGGGCAGATTTTCGGCACTCGTTGCAGTGGTGCGGAAACCGGCCCGGCCGCGTTGAGTAGGTGGGAGCGAGCACGAAGGGCGGTGACCGGATCCCATGACCTTCGACGAGTTCCTGGGCGCGGAGCTGACCGGCCTGCGCCGGTATGCCGCCGCCCTCACCGGGGACCGGCAACGCGCTCACGACGTGCTGGCCGACGCCCTGCTGAAGACGCACACGGGATGGTCCCGGATCGGGGCGATGGAGTTCCCGCTGGCCTACGTGCGCCGGATAGTCACCTCCACGTTCCTATCCGAGCGGCGCCGCTGGTCGGTGCGCGCCATCCGGCCGACCAGGACCGGCGAGTTGCCCGAGGTGTCGCTGCCGGATCCGGCCAGCGCGGTTGACGACCGGGAGCACCTGCAGCACCTGCTGGCGGCGCTGCCACCCCGGCAGCGGGCGGCGGTGGTGCTGCGCTTCTACCTCGGGCTGTCCTACGCCGAGATCGCCGCCGAACTGGGCATCACGGACGTTGCGGTGCGCACCGCGATCTCCCGGGCGTTGACCGCGTTGCGGATCGCCGTCACCGACGAGGCCCTCCCCGACATCACCACCGAGCCCTCGACCCACGGTTCGCGGGTCGAAGGCCGGATTCCGGAGGCTCCGAGGGCCCCGAATCCGGCTTCCGACCAGCGAACGGAAGCGGAGCGAGCATGAATACCGTCACCGACCTGCGCGCCGAACTGGACCGGCGCGCCGAGCTGGCACCCTCGGACGCCGAGGTTCGCAGCGTCCTGACCGACCGGATCGCCGGCCACGCCAAGCGCCGCCGCACCACCGCGCTGATCGCCGCGGCCGCCGCCGTGGTGGTGGTCGCGGGCGCGGCCGGGATCGCCGGCGCGGTGCTCGCCCACCGCTCGGCCGAACCCGCCGGACCGACCCCGGTGGTCCCGGTGCCAGACGTGCCGCTGCCGCCGGACAGCAAGCTGATCCGCCACTCGCTGCAGCCGGTGATATCGCCGGTGACGGCCACACCCCCGGCGGGCCTGACCGGGCAGACGTGGATGTCCGCGCCGGGAACGCTCGCGCAGGCCTGGATCAATCCCGATCAGGATCTGGCCAGCGGGGGCTTGCTCGGATCCGGTGCCGACGCGGAGGCGGCAGGACCGGAGGTCGTCGGGTACGTCGTCACCGACGACCGCTCCGACGCGCCGACCGTCGTGGGTGACTCCGGTCCGACCGCCGCGACGGTGGCGCGCTCGCCGATCAC
>JBIQML010000405.1:0-4949 GCA_044463405.1 Nakamurella lactea
GGCTGGTCAACGTGCACGTGCAGCGGCTGCGCAGCAAGGTGGAGAAGGACCCCGAGCACCCGGAGGTCGTGGTGACCGTCCGCGGGGTCGGCTACCGGGCCGGAGTGTCGTGAGAGCGATGCGGTGACGCGCTCCGGCCAACCGTCGCCGGCATCCCCGGATCGGCCCGGCGGGTCGCGCCGCGCGTCGGGCTCCCGTTCGGTGCCCGCCGCTCGCTCGCCCGAGACCGGCCGCTCGCCCGAGACCGCCGGTTCGCCCGAGACCGCTCGCTCGCCCAAGGCCGGCCGCTCGCCCGACACCGGCCGGTCACCCGAGCCCGCGCGCTCACCCGAGACCGGCCGCTCGTCCACGACGCCCCGCTCGCCGCGGCTGCTCGGCGGCAGGCGCCGCCCGTCCGACGGGGCCGCGGGTCGGCGGGAAGCGGCGGCCCCGCGCGTGGCTGGCCGGCTGCGCGGAGCACTGTCGAACATCTCCCGGTCGCTGCGGCTGCGGGTGGTAGCTATCACCCTGGTGCTGTCCACCGTGGTGATGGTGCTGCTGGGCGTGGTGCTGCAACGGCAGATCCGGGACGGCCTGCTGGCCAACAAGACCTCGGCCGCCCTCGCCGAGATCGAGAACGCCATGGCCACCGCCTCGTCGCAGCTGATCGGCGCGGAGACCAACCCCACCAAGCTCCGCGCCCAGCTGGCCAGGCTGGTGCAGGACATCGGCAACCCTGCACGGGGCGGTGACGCCGGCGCCCAGGGCTCCACCGCCGGGGTGTTCGACACGGTGGTCACACCGCTGCGGCCCGGATCGTCGGCCGTCTCGGCGGTCGGGCCCATCGAAGACGTGCCCGCGGGCCTGCAGGCCAGGGTGATCAAGGGCTGGGTGGAGCAGCAGTACACGACCGTGATGCGCCCGAACACCGGCGGCCGCATGGTGCCGGTTCCGGCGCTCGTGGTCGGCGGCCCGGTGGTGATCCCGAACGCCGCGGACAGCTTCGGGGTGTACCTGATCTACCCGCTGACCGGCGAGCAGAAGACCCTCGCCGTGGTGCAGCGGACCCTGCTGCTGGGCGGCGCCGCGCTGGCGCTGGCGCTGGCGCTGATCGCCTTCGTGGTCGCCTCCGCTGTGCTGCGGCCCATCCGGCGGGCCTCCGCGGTCGCCGAGCGGGTGGCCGCCGGCGACCTGTCGGAACGCATGCCGGTGCGCGGCGCCGCCGAGCTGACCACGCTGGCCAGCTCGTTCAACGAGATGGCCGAGGCCATCCGCGCGCAGATCCGCCAGCTGGAGGAGTTCGGCAGGCTGCAGCGCCGGTTCACCTCGGACGTCTCGCACGAGCTGCGCACGCCGCTGACCACGGTCCGGATGGCCGCCGACACGCTGCATGCCGCGCGTGCCGAGTTCCCTCCGCACCTGTCGCGTGCCACCGAGTTGCTGGCCGACGAGCTGGACCGATTCGAGTCGCTGCTCACCGACCTGCTGGAGGTGTCCCGCTACGACGCCGGGATGGCGGAGCTGAACGCCGAGCGGGTGGAGGTGCGGGCGCACGTGCTGTCCTGCGTGGCCGCCGTCGGGCCGGTCGCCGCCACCACGGGGGTGCGCATCAGCACCCACCTGCCCACGAACCCGGTGCCCGCCGAGGTCGATCCACGACGGTTGGAGCGCATCCTGCGCAACCTGCTGAACAACGCCGTCGACCACGCCGAGGGCGGTCCGGTGGACGTCGAACTGGCCGCCAACGAGGACGCGCTGGCCATCACCGTCACCGACCACGGGGTGGGGCTGCGACCCGGCGAGGCGTCCCTGGTGTTCAACCGGTTCTGGCGGGCCGACCCGTCCCGCCAGCGGCTGACCGGCGGCACCGGGCTGGGGCTGGCGATCTCGCTGGAGGACGCCCGGCTGCACGGCGGCTGGCTGCAGGCCTGGGGCAGCCCGGGGCGGGGGGCCCGGTTCCGGCTCACGCTGCCCCGGCGCCGGGATTTCGTGCTGTCCTCGTCACCGCTATCGCTGCGCCCGGCGTCCGATGGCGGTGACGACGACGATGCGCCGCCGGCGATCGCGTCGCCCGGGGCGTCCCGTCCGGCCGGGCTGCCGGCGGCGGCCATGGACACTGGAGTGGACGACGCCGGCAACGGCAACGGCGCCCCGGAAACATCCGGCACGGCCGGCGCCACGGAAACATCTGGCACGCCCGGCGCCACCGGCCGCGGCGGCCCAGGCATCGAGAGATCCGAGCCGAGCATGCTGGGAGGTGGATCGTGACGGGACGTCGCAACACGGCCCGGCGCGGCCGCTCGCTGGCGATGCTGCTGGCCACCCTGCTGTCGGCCGCGCTGCTGGCGGGGTGCGCCGGCATTCCGCACTCCAGCAGCCCGCGGGACGTGCGCAAGGTCGCCGACCAGTCCAGCGCGCCAGCGCCCGAGGGTCCGAAGCCCGGTCAGCAGCCCGAGCAGATCGTCCGGGAGTTCATCCACGCCGGCTCGCTGACCGAGCACGACCAGCCCGGTGAGTCGTCGTTCGTGGCGGCGCGGCAGTTCCTCACCCCGGCGGCGCGGAAGGCCTGGAAGGCGGACTCCGGCTCCACCCCGGTGGTGGTGCTCTCCAGCGCGTTCGACGCGAAGCAGGACCCGGACCATCCCGGCTGGATCACCGTCAGCGGCACCCAGATCGGGCTGCTGAAGGCGGACCGCTCCTACACCCCGGTCGACCAGGCCGACTACTCGGTGACCATCCACCTGACCAAGGTCCGCGGCCAGTGGCGCATCAGTGACCCGCCCGCCCGGGTGCTGATCACCCAGAACGACTTCACCACGGCGTTCCGCCAGCGCATCGTGTACTTCCTGGACTCCACCGGGAGGGTGGTGGTGCCCGACATCCGGTGGGTCCCGAGCACCTCGATCCCCGACCTGACCGCCAACCGGCTGATGGACCTGCTGCTGCACGGGCCCAGCAAGCAGCTCGCCGACGGGGCCCGGACCCAGCTCGGCCCGGGCGCCCAGCTGGCGTCCAACGTGCGCATCGACGCCTCCGGGGTGGCGCACGTGGACCTGGAGAACGTGGACGTCACCACGCCGGCGGCCCGGCAGGGTTTGGCGGCGCAGATCGTCTGGACGCTGGACCAGGACGTCCAGCAGGTGAAGATCACCGTCAACGGGTTGCCGCTGGACTCCGCCGACGCCAATGGCGCGTCCGCCGGTTCGGCCAGTGCCTCGGCCGACGCGGCGGACACCGTGTACAGCCTGAACACCGGCAACGTGGCCAACTTCGACCCCGACCAGGTGCCGGGGTCGGCGCAGGCCGTCTCGGACGCGTACTACATCTCCGACGGGGCGATCCTGCGGCTGTCGGACTCCACGCCCATGTGGGGCCGGGTGGGCACCGGCTCGGTGCGGGTCGTCTCGGCGGCGCTGTCGGCGGCATCCGGGGCGCTGGCGGCGGTGACGGCCAGCCCGGACGGCGGTCAGCAGCTGCTGGTGGGGCGGCCGTTCGACCGGCAGCAGGCGGTGACGGCGCTGAAGGCGAACACCCTGACCAAGCCCAGCTTCACCCGCTGGGGCTTCGCCGCATGGACAGTGCAGAACGGGGCCAAGCAGCCGGAGATCTACCAGGTCAGCTTCACCTCGGGAACGCCGACCCGGTCCAGGGTTGCCGCCCCTGGCCTGGCGCGCAAGGGGCCGGTGACGGCTCTGGCGCTGTCCCCCGACGGGGTGCGGGTGGCGATCGTGGCCGGCGGCAAGCTGTACCTGGGGGTGATCTCGCCGGTGCCCGAGGCCTCGGGGGAGTCGGCGGCCAGCTCGGCGTCCTCGGCCGGCAGCTCCGACCACCGGGGCCTGCAGGTGACCAACCTGCACGTGCTGCGCGGCGACCTGACCGACGTGGGCCCGGTGACCTGGAAGGACTCCACCAGCCTGCTGGTCGGCGCGAAGAACGCCGGCACCTCGTCCCGGATGGTTCTGGACGTGTCGGTGGACGGCGAGAGCGCCGACCCGGTGACCCAGCTGATGGTGCTCGGCGTGGTGTTCGGCGACGTGGACGCCATCGCATCGTCGACACCTGACCTGCCGATGCTGATCTCGTTCGGCGGGCACGTGTGGAAGCTGCAGGGCACTGAGATGGCCGGGCGGTGGGTTTCACCGAACCCCAACTGGCTATCCGGCACCGCGCCGTTCTACCCGAACTAGGCGTCCCCGCCGGGCGTCGCCTGGGCACACTGGGGATGTGATCGACGTGCGGCTGGCCACCCGGTTGAAGCACGCCGGGCTGGCGTGGCATCCGGAGCCGGGGGACCGGTTCGCGATCCCGCAGCCCGACCTGCTGGGGCAGGTGTTCACGCTGTCCGACATGACGATCGAGGTGCACCAGCGGCAGGGCGGCGCGATCCTCGGGTTCAACGGCACCACCGAATGGGCGCTGGACTCGGTGCAGGCCGCCGACGTGGTGTGGTTGCCGGCCGAGCACCAGTTGCGGGAACTGATCGGGCCGGCGTTTCGCGGGCTGCAGGTGGTCGGCGGCGGATTTGGCGGTGACGGGGCCCCGGTGGATGGGCCGGATGCCGGCGGATTTGGCGGTGACGAGGCCCCGGTGGATGGGCCGGAGGCCGATGGATTTGGCGGTGACGGCGCCTCGGTGGCCGGGCCGGATGCCGGCGGAGAGCTGCCCGGCCTGCGCGCGGCCGACGGGGTGCCGGTCTCCGGCGACCTGCAGGTGCTGGCCGACATCCCGGGGTCCGGGGTGCGCGCCTTCCGGGCGCCGGTCGCCGAGGACGCCTACGCCCTGGCGCTGCTTGCCCTGATCCGGCGGGCCACGGACTGACGCCCGCCACCGCGCCCGGCACTCCGCATCCACCCACCGGATTCGGTGCGGAATTGTCCGCTCACCGGATATTTCCGCACCGAATCCGGCCTGCCGGGCTCGGCCCAGGACCGGCTCGGCCCAGGTCCGGCTCGGCCCAGGTCCGGCTCGGC
>JBIQML010000406.1:0-4945 GCA_044463405.1 Nakamurella lactea
GTGGACGACCTGACCGAACGGATCAAGGCCGCCGAGCGGGCGCAGCTGGTGCAGACGGTCGGGCGGATGGCCCGGCACGGTTGGACGATCAACGGAAGGACGGTGTCGATCCCGTGACGACGCAGCAGGCGGCAGGTGAACTCCAGGACGGGCGCCGGCCGATCGGGCGAGCGCTGATCTCCGTGTACGACAAGTCTGGTGTGCTGGACCTGGCCGCCGGGCTGGCCGAGGCCGGGGTGGCGCTGGTGTCCACCGGCCGCACGGCGGCCGCGCTGGCCGACGCCGGCATACCGGTGACGGCGGTCGAGGACGTGACGGGCTTCCCGGAGATCCTGGACGGCCGGGTCAAGACCCTGCATCCCGCCATCCATGCCGGCCTGCTGGCCGACTCCCGCCGGCCCGAACACCTCGCCTCGATCGCCGCACGCGGCATCGAGACCATCGATCTGCTGGTGTCCAACCTGTATCCGTTCCGCGACACCGTGGCCTCCGGCGCGGGCCCGGACGAGTGCGTCGAGCAGATCGACATCGGCGGGCCGGCGATGATCCGGGCCGGCGCCAAGAACCATCCCACGGTCGCCGTCGTCACCGATCCGTCGTCGTACCCGCAGGTGCTCGAGGCGGTGCGCGCTGGCGGGTTCACGCTGGCCGAGCGCCGGGCGCTGGCCGCGCGCGCCTTCCAGCACACCGCGTCCTACGACGTGGGGGTGGCCAGCTGGATGGGCACCGTGCTGTCCCCGTCGGACGGCGGCTGGCCGGCCTGGACCGGGGCCACCTGGGAGCGGGCCGCGGTGCTGCGCTACGGGGAGAACCCGCACCAGGGTGCGGCACTGTACCGGCACTGGCGGGGCGGGCTGGCGACCGCGGAGCAGTTGCACGGCAAGGAGATGAGCTACAACAACTACGTCGACACGGACTCCGCCTGGCGCGCCGCCGGGGCGTTCTCCGACCCGGCCGTGGCGATCATGAAGCACGCCAACCCGTGCGGCATCGCCATCGTGCCCGGCGGCGACGACGGCTCGGTGGCCGACGCGCACTCCCGAGCGCTGGCCTGCGACCCGGTGTCGGCGTTCGGTGGCGTGATCGCGGTGAACCGTCCGGTGACCCTCGCGCTGGCCGAGCAGATCGCCGACGTATTCACCGAGGTGGTGCTGGCGCCCGCCTTCGACGACGACGCCCTGGCGGTGCTCACCCGCAAGAAGAATCTGCGGCTGCTGCGCATGCCGACCGGCACCCGCCCGGATCCCTGGCAGTTCCGGGAGATATCCGGCGGCGTGCTGGTCCAGAGCGTGGACCAGTTGGACGCCCCCGGCGACGACCCGTCGGGCTGGACGCTGGCCGCCGGCGACCCGGCGGACGAGAAGACCATGGCCGACCTGGCCTTCGCCTGGCGGGCCTGCCGGTCGGTGAAGTCCAACGCCATCCTGCTGGCCCGCGACGCCGCGAGCGTCGGGATCGGCATGGGCCAGGTGAACCGGGTGGACTCCTGCCGGCTGGCGGTGAGCCGGGCCGGGGACCGGGCCGCCGGGTCGGTCGCTGCCTCCGACGCGTTCTTCCCGTTCGCCGACGGGCCCGGGGTGCTGATCGACGCCGGCGTGCGGGCGATCGTGCAACCCGGCGGATCGGTGCGGGACGGCGAGACGGTGGAGGCCGCCGCGAAGGCCGGCATCAGCATGTACCTGACCGGGACGCGGCACTTCCTGCACTGACGTGGAGCTGACCGAGAGCGCCTACCAGGGCGAGGATTTCACCGAGGTCGACCTGCGTCGGGCCACCATCGAGCAGGTCTCGTTCACCGACTGCGACTTCTCCGGGGCGACGCTGGCGGGGTGCCGCACGGTGCGCGCCGACTTCCAGACCTGCCGGTTCTTCGGGGCGGAGCTGTACTCCTCCGAGCACCGGGCCACGTCCTTCGTCGGCTGCACATTCGAGCGGACCGCCTGGCACTCCTCGACGCTGACCGGATGCCGGCTGACCGGCTCGACGTTCACCGATTGCCGGTTGGTCCCGCTCACCCTCACCGAGTGCGACCTGACCCTGGTGTCGCTGGCGGGGGAGAAACTGGCCGGGACCGACCTGTCCGGCCTGCGGCTGCGGGAGGCGAACCTCACCGGAGCCGACCTGACAGGATGCGACCTGCGCGGCGCGGACCTGGCCGGCGCGCGCGGCGGCAACGCGCTGCTGGAGAGGGCGGACCTGCGCGGCGCGCTGATCGACGCCGGGGTGTGGGTGGGCGCGAAGCTGGCCGGCGCCAGGATCGATGTCGAGCAGGCCGTCCGGTTCGCCGTGGCGCACGGCCTGGTGCTGGAGGCGGCCGAGGACGGAGACCCCGAGACCTGAGGCGCGGTGGGGGGCAGGACGGATCCTGTATCGAGCCGGGGATGCCTACAAACTGGCGCGTAGCGCGGCGATCCGGGCCAGCGACGAGTCACGGCCCAGCAACTCCATGGACTCGAACAGCGGGGGCGAGATGCGCTTGCCCGTCACCGCCACGCGAACCGGCCCGAACGCCACCCGGGGCTTGAGCCCCAACCCGTCGACCAGGCTGGCCCGCAGCGCCTGGTGGATGTCGTCGTGCTGCCACCCGTCCAGCCCGCGCAGCGTTTCGGAGGCGGCATCCAGCACGGCGGCGGCGTTCTCGCCCAGGGTTGCCCGCGCGTCCTCGTCCACCGTCAAATCGTCGTCGGCGGTCAGCAGGAACGCCAGCATCCCCGGCGTCTCGGACAGCAGCGTGATCCGCTCGGCGACCAGAGGCGTTGCGGCGCGGATCATCTCGCGCTGCTCCGGTGTCGGATCGGCGGCCAGCCACCCGTCACGGATCCCGAACTCCACGATCCGGTCGGCCAGCTCGTCGGTGGGCAGCGAGCGCATGTAGTGACCGTTGAGCCAGTTCAGCTTCTTCAGGTCGAAGATCGGCCCGACCGGGGATACCTTCTCCCAGGCGAAGTTCGCGCTGAACTCGGCGAAGTCGGTGATCTCCCGCTCGGTGCCGTCGTCCTCGACGATCGGCGGATATCCCAGCAGGGCGAGGAAGTTGATCAGAGCCTCCGGCAGGTAGCCCTGCTCGCGGAACCAGGTCAGCCGGGCGGCCGGATTCTTCCGCTTGGAGATCTTTGACTTGTCCGGATTGCGCAGCAGCGGCATGTGCGCGAACGCCGGTGGCTGCCAGCCCAGCCAGCGATACAGCAGGATGTGCTTGGGCGTGGAGGAGATCCACTCCTCGCCGCGCACCACATGGGTGATGCCCATCTCGTGGTCGTCCACCACCACGGCCAGGTGGTAGGTGGGGAAGCCGTCCGCCTTGAGGATCACCTGGTCGTCTGGGGCCGGCGCCGAGATATCGCCGCGGATCAGGTCGGTGAACGTTGTCGGGACGTCGGCGGCATCCTCCGGGATCAGCATGCGCACGACGGGAGTCTCGGAGAATCCCGGAAGCTCGGCGCGCTCCTCGCGGGTCTTGCCGTAGCACAGCCTGTCGTACCCGGTGGGCAGCTTGAGCTGCTGCTGCCGCTTGCGCATCGACGCCAACCGCTCCGGGGTGCACCAGCAGTGGTAGGCGTGACCGCCGGCGATCAGCCGGTCCACGCATGGCCGGTAGGTGTCCAGCCGCTCGGACTGCCGGTACGGCGCGAACGGCCCGCCGACGTCCGGACCTTCGTCCCAGTCCAGGCCGAGCCAGTGCAGCGTGGAGAAGATCTGCTGCTCGGAGTCGGCGACGTACCGGGACTGGTCGGTGTCCTCGATGCGCAGCACGAACTGCCCGCCGTGCCGGCGGACGAAGGCCAGGTCGAACAGCGAGACGTAGGCGGTGCCGACGTGCGGGTCGCCGGTCGGTGACGGGGCGACGCGCAGCCGCACCGGACCGATCGGTGCGGCGGTATCGGACGGTGTGGACGGCTCAGCGGGTGTCGGTGACGGGGTGCTCATGATGCGCCGAGTCTATGGGGTGGCTCCGGACGGTCGATCTATCCCGGCAGGGTTGACGTGCGGGCGCTCTGGTCGGGAGTGGAGTTCCGTCCGGGTTCCATCCAGGGGGTGGCGTGTGGACGCTCTCATCGGGAGTGGAGTTCTGTCCGGAGTTCCTGCCAGGGCGGTGTGCCGATGCTCTGGTCGGGAGTGGAGTTCCGTCCGGGTTCCATCCAGGGGGTGGCGTGTGGACGCTCTCATCGGGAGTGGAGTTCTGTCCAGACTTCCTGCCAGGACGGTGGGCCGACGCTCCGATCTGGATTGGGCTCCGTCCGGAGGTCCTTCCAGGAAGGTGGACAGAACTCCACTCTCGATCAGAGCCCGTCGACCGACACCCCCGTCACCCCCACGGGACGTGCCGCCGCCGCTCGTCAGGTGAGCCGCCGCCCCGTCACCGATCGCACATGGCAGGATCGGCAGTCGTGACGGCGACCATCCTGGACGGCAAGGCCACCCTGGCGGCGGTGAAGGCGGAGTTGGGCGTACGCGTGGCGGCACTGGCCGAGCGCGGGGTGGTGCCCGGACTGGCAACCGTGCTGGTCGGAGAGGATCCCGGCAGCCGGATCTACGTGAACCTCAAGCACAAGGACAGCGCGCAGATCGGCGTCGCCTCGATCCAGCGCGAGCTGCCTGCGGGCTCCACCCAGGCCGAGGTGGAGGCCGTCGTCGACGAGTTGAACGCCGACCCCGCCTGCACCGCGTTCCTGGTGCAGCAGCCCACCGGACTGGACGAGTTCGCCATCCTGGCCCGGGTCGACCCCGCCAAGGACGTGGACGGCCTTCACCCGTTCAACCTCGGTTCGCTGGTGCTGGGCCATCCGGCCCCGGAACCCTGCACGCCGGCGGGCATCATCGAACTGCTGCGCCGGTTCGACGTGCCGATCGCGGGGGCGCACGCGGTGATCATCGGCCGCGGCCTGACCGTCGGCCGGCCGCTGGGACTGATGCTGAGCAGGCGCAGCGAGAATGCGACCGTCAC
>JBIQML010000407.1:0-4944 GCA_044463405.1 Nakamurella lactea
CAGCGGACACCACGATCATCGTGGCGTTGGCCGACAGGTCGGTCAGCGCGCCGACCGGGTCGCCCTGGAGCAGGCCCGTGATGATCGGGATGCCCTGCACGGCGTTCTCGACGATCGTGTTCACGCGGCGCAGAAGCGAGGCAAGCGCCGCGCCACGCTGCCGCTCGCCGCTCTCGCAGGCCACCAGATGCAGTGGCGTACCGGCTCGCCGGCACTGCTGCGCACCCCAGAGTGCGGCTGGCAGGGCTCGCGCAGAGTCGAGGAGAACCACCACCGCACCCGGCGACGGTGCTGCGCCCGGTCCGGGTTCACTGCTCCTCGATCGCTCGAGTCCCATCGCGCGAAGGTTCATCGACGCCACCAATCCTGACCGGGCATCCCTGCCCTCTTGCACCGTGGCACACAGCGCCACGTCCGACCAGGGACGAACGTCCTGCGAATCGCACCCCATCGGAGTTCGATGGCTCACGGCCAGGGTCCAACGCCCCTCCGTGATGGGGTCCTTCGATGGTGCCGACGTCACCGCAAGAGGCACGACACTGGCCGGGCAAGGATGCCCTTCCGCGACGGTGACGCGGAACCAACTGCGTGAAAGGAGACACCCATGAGGGCGCTCGTTTATCACGGTCCTGGGCGGCGATCCTGGGAGGAGGTGCCCGACCCGACACTGCTCGGGGCCGAGGACGCGCTGGTCCAGGTATCCGCAACGACGATCTGCGGGACCGACCTGCACATCCTCAAAGGGGACACCCCAGAAGTGGCGCCCGGACGGGTTCTCGGGCACGAGGCAGTGGGCACGGTTGCCGAGGTCGGATCCGGGGTCCATGCCTTCAAACCGGGTGATCGCGTTCTGGTGTCGTGCATCTCGTCATGCGGCCGCTGCCGCTACTGCCGGTCGGGCAACTTCGGGCAGTGTCTGGGTGGAGGCGGGTGGGTGCTAGGGCATCTGGTCGACGGCACTCAAGCCGAACTGGTTCGGATACCCTTTGCCGAGCGCTCGCTCTACGCCATTCCCGACCAGGTCAGCGACGAGTCCGCGCTGATGCTTTCGGACATCGTGCCGACGGGGTTCGAGGTCGGCGTACTCAACGGTCGGGTCCAGCCCGGCGACACCGTCACCGTGGTGGGTGCCGGGCCGATCGGCCTGGCCGCCATCAAGACCGCGCGACTGTTCAGCCCGGCACGCGTCGTGGCGATCGACGTGGCCACCTCACGTCTGGAGTCCGCGAGGAACTTCGGCGCCGACACCATCGCCGATCCCGCGGATGCCGTTGCCACGGTCGGCGAGCTGACCGGTGGTCTGGGAGCCGACGTGGCCATCGAGGCCGTCGGTATTCCAGCCACCTTCGAACTGTGCGCCCAATTGATCAGGCCCGGCGGGCATCTGGCGAACATCGGAGTCCACGGCGTCCCGGTCAGCCTGCACCTGGAGACGCTCTGGTCCCGCAACGTCACGATCACCACGGGACTGGTCGACACCTCGTCCACCCCGACGCTGCTGGCCATGCTGACGTCGAACCAACTGAGCACCGCTGAGTTCATATCACACCGGTTCGGGTTGGATGAGATGCAGGACGCCTACGACGTGTTCAGCAACGCTGCCGAGACCTCCGCGCTGAAGGTCGCTCTGTTCCGTTCCTGATCGTCCGCAGGGGAGGTCACATCATCTGCGGTCCGGATCGGTCGCGCCGTAGCGCTGCTCCAGCACAGCCACTGCGCGATGACGGAAAGACTTCACTGCCGACGCCACCCGTGCCGAACAGTCGTTCTCGACCGCAGCCAGCAGGGAGCCCAGAGAGCGGTCCTGCACCGCACCCAGTGCCCAGCGCGAGAAGTCCCCGCGCAGGGCATGGTGCAGGATCGTCTCGTCGGGAACGGTACCCAATCCGTTGACCAGTTCCCCGATGGTCGCGGCCGTGGACTCGACCCGCCCGGTGGCACTCCTGAACTGGAATCGAAGGTGCTGCGGCAGGGCAGCGTCGCGGTACTTGTTGCGGTGACGAACGTGCGACGTCACCCGCCGATCCGGGGCGAACTCACGGTCCGTCCTGCCCGGAACCCTGATAATGGCCCTGGACTCACCTGAGGCACCGTTGTGCCTGATCTGTCCGAGGGCGGTTAGCGAGACGTCAATGGTGGTCTTGGCCGCCGTGCAGAGCAACTCCGGGCGGTAGGTGACGTAGCAGTAACCGCCGTCGTTCGGCCGGAAGATGTGGGCGAGGGTGCCGTCCTCCCCCACCACGCCATGGGCCTCGTCGATGACGACCCAGTGCGGAAGCCCGTACTGACTTCGTGTCAGCTCTATCCCACGTGCGATGGTCTCCAGGTACCCCACCATCGCCGAGGGTGCCATCGACGACAGGTCGAGCACCACCGACAGGGACTGTCGGCTGAGCATGTGCACGAGGTCGTCGACCGACAGCGACCCGTCCGCGGCGACGACAACGGTCTGGCGCAGGTCCGCCAACGACGAATGGTCGCCCTCAGGATCGATGACCAGCACGGTATATCCGGCGTCGATCCAGCGCTCGACCAACAACCCCGTCAGGTGGGACTTGCCTGTCCCGCTCTCGCCCGACACCAAGACCCCGGCCTGAGCGCCGGGGATCGTTACCTCGGATCCGTCGTCCGACCGGCCGATGCGCAACTCCCGGCGAGCGGATCGGACCGCCTGCGCACCGGACACCACCGGGCCGCGCAAGAAGCTCGCCAATTCTCCGGGTCCGTCGGCAATGACGACGTCGGCGATGCGCTTTACGGACTCCACGGAACCAGCTGCCGCCACAGCGATCTCCGCTGTGGCCAGCATCGCCAGGTCGTTCTCGGCATCGCCGGCCGCAAGCGTGTTGTGCACGGAGATCCCCAACTCGGACAGGGCGGCACGAAGCCCGGTACCCTTCGACACGCCCGCCGGCAGCACCATCAGCTCGTTGCGGTTGTGCACCAGCTGGGCATCCAGGCCCAAGGCGTCGATCCCCTCGTAGGCGGCCGGTGCGTCCGAACTTCGGCACGCCAGGATCGCCACGCCCTCCCGGATCGGCACTGCCCGGTCGCGCAGATGCGGGGCCAGCAGCGGGTCGACCGACGCCAGCACCGTTCGGTGCTCATCAATCGCCAGGAGCGCCCCGTTCTCCAGCACCACCGCGTCGAAGTGCGACAGCAGATCGGGAAAGTCGACGATAAGCTCGGCCTCGATGCGTCCGGTCACCAGGATCGTCGCCGCTCCCGCCCAGCGACAATCGTCGAGCGCCCCCAGCACCGTCGAGTCCAGCGCGTTTCCCCGGGTGATGGTGCCGTCGAGGTCAACGGCCACCGCCTGAACGAAGCCGGCCATCACACCTCGTCTCTTCCACGAATCAGCGGCGTCCGCGGCCGCCGCGCGAGTCCACGCTCTTATCCCTCGGCATCCCATCGTGGCACCAGGCTTCGATCACCCCCAGAGCAGAAGGTCCCGCCGCATCGGACGGGCTCCGGAAGGGGGACGCCCTGACCCTTCGTCACCGGCGGACGCGGACCTATGACCCTGTTCGGGAGTGATGCTTCGGCGCATGCTGACGGCAAGGGCTGGACGGGTCGGTCGACGGCCGGGAACCCACACCGGATCGAGCAGGAGTCAGTGACATGAGGGTGAGCACTCCGAATAGCGGAACGGTGGCGGCAGCCATCGCTCTCGCGGGTCGAGCGCCATCGATCCACAACTCCCAACCATGGCTGTGGACGATGCGCGACATGACGCTTCATCTGACCACCGAGCGACAACGCTGGCTCGGCACAACGGACCCGACCGCCCGGGACATGCTTCTGAGTTGCGGCACAGAGGTGCATCACGCCCAAGTCGCCTTCGCGGGCCTCGGCTGGGCCACCACCGTCCACCGCATACCCAGCAGTCTTCATCCGGACCGCTTGGCCGCGCTGGAGTTCTGGCCCAGGGAGCCCACCGAGCACGATATCGCGCTGTCGGCGGCGATCTGCACCAGGCGCAGCGATCGCCGACCGTACGACCCTCGCAGGACCGCCACGGACGATGACCTGCAGCCGGTGCTGGCCGCAGCGCAACGACCGGGCATACACATCAGCGCCATCGATTCGATCGCCGAACTCGATGAACTCGACCAGCTGGTCCGTCAGGCGATCGACGCCCGGGACGCCGATCCCGCGTGGCGGATCGAGCAGCGCATGTGGGCGGGTCCCTACCTCGCGCCCGGAGTCGGTGTGCCGCCATCCAACATGCCGCAGGACCGACAACGATTCGAGCGACCCTTCTACCAGGGGACGCTCACCGAGCCCGTCACCAGCACCGATGACGTCGGCCAGATCCTGCTGCTGGCGACAGACGACGACGATCCGCGGTCCTGCCTGGAGGCCAGCGAGGCGACCAGTGCGCTGCTGCTCGAGGCCACCGCAGCCGGGCTGTCCACATGCACCCTGTCGCTGGTCACGGAGGTGGACTCCACTCGGTCGACGCTGCGTCACCGCTTCCTCTCCGACGCCGCCGAACCGCAACTGCTGATCCGGATCGGCCGGCGACCCCTCGACTCCGACCCGTTGCCCGCCACGCCACGCCTGCGACTGGACGAGATTCTGCAGTACGCCACCGGTCCATCGATCCATTTGCGCAGATCCGCACCAATGGCATGAACGCGGCGACGTCGAATCCACATTGATGGCAGCATCGCCGGCGTCGTACCCGACACCGGCACTCAGAATCGGGAGCGCACATGATCACCGGAGCATTCGGGCTGACACCCGATGTCACCCGCGCCATCCTCGAAGCAGCAGTTCGGGCACCATCGGTACACAACAGCCAGCCGTGGCGCTTTCGGGTGACTGACGAGAGCATCGAGCTACTAGCAGATCCTGCGCGCCGCATGCCGGTCGCTGATCCCGACGATCGCGAACTCCGGCTCGCCTGCGGTGCTGCGTTGTTCAACATCCGACTCGCGC
>JBIQML010000408.1:0-4940 GCA_044463405.1 Nakamurella lactea
ACCCGGTGTAGAACCACATGCCCTCGAAGATGACGTAGAACGCCACCAGGTCGCGCAGGAACTGCTGGTCCGCCTCCGGGGTGCCGGTAGTGAACGTGGGATCGTCCAGGTGCTGGGTGTACTGCAGCGCCCAGGCGTCTTTCGCGGTGATCGACGGGACCTCGCGGTACATGTTGAACAGCTCGCCCTCGCTGAGGCCCAGCGAGGTGCAGATGTACTCGAACGTGTGCGTGTGGATGGCCTCCTCGAAGGCCTGGCGCAGCAGGTACTGCCGGCATTCCGGGTTGGTGATCTGCCGGTAGACGGCCAGCACGATATTGTTCGCCACCAGCGACTCGGCGGTCGCGAAGAAGCCGAGATTCCTTTGCAGCATGCGCCTTTCGGCCTCGGTGAGCCCGTCTTTCGACTTCCACAACGCGATGTCCGCCTGCATGGCGATCTCGGTGGGCATCCAGTGGTTGTTGCAGCCGGCCAGGTACTTCTCCCACGCCCAGTGGTACTTCAGCGGTAGCAGCTGGTTCACGTCGGCGCGAGCGTTGATCATGGCCTTGTCGGAGACGTCGATGCGGGCGGCGCTCTCCTCGATGGCGCCCAGGCCCGAGAGCGGCGTCATATTCGTTTCATTCGTGGACATGTATGACGAAATCCTTTGGGATAGAGGTGGTCTGAAGGTTTTCGAGGCAGCCGTGCCGCGCTACTGGCAGGCTTCGCAGTCGGGGTCGAGGACGGAGCAGGCGAGCGCCTCGTCGGGTGCCGCAGCCGCGCTGAGGTCCGGCGCCGAGCCGTCTCCCCCGCGGCCGGCGGCGGCGTCCGAGATGTCGGCCTGCCCGATCACCGGCGAGACGGCGTTGAGTCGCCCGTCGGTGCGGCGCAGGGTGGACTTCTCCACGTGGGTCTTGGAGATCGACCGCAGATAGTAGGTGGTCTTGACACCGAGACGCCAGGCGAGGCGGTAGATCTCGTCCAGCGCCTTGCCCGAAGGTTCGGCCATGTACAGGTTCAGCGACTGTGCCTGGTCGATCCACTTCTGGCGGCGCGAGGCGGCGTGCACCAGCCAGGATCCGTCCACCTCGAACGCGGTGCGGTAGCGCTCCTTGATGTCCGCGGGGACGCGGTCGATCGGCTGCAGCGACCCGTCGAAGAACTTGAGGTCGGCGGCCATCACCTCGTCCCACAGGCCGCGCTCCTTCAACTCCGCGACGAGATGAGTGTTGATGACGGTGAAGTTGCCGCTCATGTTGGACTTGACGTACAGGTTGCGGTAGATCGGTTCGATCGACTGGCTGACGCCGACGATATTGGAGATCGTCGCTGTCGGGGCGATCGCCATCACGTTCGAGTTACGCATGCCCTGCTCGGTCACCTTGTGCCGCAACGAGTCCCAGTCCAAGCGACGATCCGTGTTCTGTGTGAGATCGCCGTTCCGGGCGGCCGCCAGGAAGCCCACCGAATCGATCGGCAGCACGCCGAGGCTCCACAACGATCCATCGAACGACTCGTAGCGGCCGCGCTCGGCAGCCAGGTCGCTCGACGCCTCGATCGCGAAATACGAGAGCTGTTCCATCGAGGTGTCCGCGAACTCGACGGCGGCCTGCGAGGCATACGAGATTCCTTGCGCAACAAGCGCGTCGGCGAAGCCCATCAGGCCCAGACCGACTGGCCGGTGCCGCATGTTGGCGCGCTTGGCCTGCGGGATCGTGTACATATTCACGTCGATGACGTTGTCCAGCATGCGCACGGCGGTCCGTACGGTGCCGCGCAGCGCCTCGACGTCCAGGCCATCGGGGCCGGTGTGTGCGGCCAGGTTCACCGAGCCGAGGTTGCAGACGGCGACCTCGCCATCCGGCCCGGGCGACGTGTTCAGCGTGATCTCGGTGCACAGGTTGGAGGAGTGCACGACACCGGCATGGACCTGCGGTGAACGGACGTTGCAGGCGTCCTTGAAGCACATCCATGGGTGGCCGGTCTCGAACAGCACCGTCAGCATCCGGCGCCACAGCTCCACCGCGGGAACCCTTCGGGAGACGGCGATCTCGCCCCGCTCGGCCGCGGCTTCGTATTCCGTGTACCGGGCGGCGAAGGCCGGCCCGTACAGGTCGTGCAGATCGGGCGCCTCGTCCGGGGAGAACAGCGTCCAGGTCTCCTTGGCCTCCACGCGCTGGATGAAGAGATCCGGCACCCACACGGCGATGTTCATGTCGTGGGTGCGGCGGCGCTCGTCGCCGGTGTTGCGACGCAGGTCCAGGAACTCCTCGATGTCGATGTGCCAGGGCTCCAGGTAGGCGCAGACGGCGCCCTTGCGCTTGCCGCCCTGGTTCACCGCGACAGCCGTGTCGTTGGCCACCTTGAGGAACGGCACGATACCGAGCGACTTGCCGTTGGTGCCTTTGATGTGCGCGCCGATGCCGCGCACCTGGGTCCAATCGTTGCCGATGCCGCCGGAATACTTCGCCAGCAGGGCATTGTCGCGGACGGACGAGAAGATCCCGTCCAGGTCGTCCGGCACGGTGGTGAGGAAACAGGAGGAGAGCTGCGGACGGGTGGTGCCCGAGTTGAACAGGGTGGGCGTGGAGCACATGAAGCGGTGTGACGACAGCAGCCGATAGAACTCGATCGCTCGGGCGTTCTTGTCGGTCTCGTTCAGGGCGAGGCCCATGGCGACCCGCATGTAGAACGCCTGCGGCAGCTCGTAGCGAGAGCCCTTGTCGTGCAGCAGGTACCTGTCGTAGAGGGTCTGCAGGCCGAGGTACGTGAAGTCCAGGTCCTTCGCAGCGTCCAGGGCCGCGCCGAGGCGTGGCAGGTCGAAGTCGGCGAGGGCAGGGTCGAGCTGATCCAACTCGATGCCATGGCGCAGGTAGTCCTCGAAATAGGCCGGGTAGAGGTCGGCCATCGCGGCCCCCGTCGCCTGCCGCTGCTCATTCGCCAGATGCGAAAGCGCTTCGGTGCGCAGCACATTCGCCAGCAGCCGGGCAGCCACAGTGGAGTACTCCGGCTCGGACTCGACGAGCTCGCGCACGGTGAGGATCGGGGCCTGGCCCAGCTCCGCGGCCGACATGCCGTCGTACAGCGCCTCGCGAGCGCGGGAGAACACGAAATCGGCGTCCACGTCGCCCAAGCCGGCGCACGCCTCGTCGATCGCCGCGCGCAGCGTCGCGAGGTCGATCGGCACGGCGGTTCCGTCATACACGCTGTGCAGCAACGACTCCGAGGTGGCGGGCGCCCCCAAACCTGATCGTTCCTCGCGGGCCCTTCGATGCTCCTCGCGGTACAGGATGTAGGCGCGGGCGACGGCGCCGTGGCCGCCGCGCATCAGTTCTAGCTCGACCTGGTCCTGCACCTGCTCGAGCGGGATCGGCCGAAGTGCGGCGCCGCTCGTGTCGCCATACCGCTGGCTCAGAGGTGTCACGACAGCGGTCGTGAGCTCGCCGACAATCGCCCGCAGTCGGGCCGTTTGTCCGGCCGCCGAGCCTTCGACAGCGAGGAACGCTTTGGTGATGGCGACCGCGATGCGGTTCGCATCGAACGGGGCGATGGTGCGGTCGCGCCGCAGCACTCGCAGCGCGGTGGTGGATGGGGTGACCTCCGGAATCAGGTCGGTGATATCCGGTGGCGCCTCATTGAGGGTGGGGGACTCTGCCGTGACCGTCATGCTCTCTCCTCGCGAGCCGTCGTGAATGACGCTGTGCGCGAGAAGTGAGGCGCGGGAGCCGGTGTCGGTGCCGTCGCGCCGCGTGATGCGGTGCGGGAGAAGGCGCCTGCCTCGTTCCGCGGCCCGCCCTCCCACGGGGCACACCGTCGGCGTGCGCGGCCGATCCGCGCACGCACCCAAGGCAGGTCTTCGGACTCGTGGGCTCTCGCGGACTGAAACACGTCCGTCGCCTACTGGCCGTCGCTTCCCAGGGCACCTGCGTGCTCCCAGTGCTGTCCTGTCTCGTCGGCCGGATCGCTGAGGATCCGTCCGGCGGGGCAGGGACGGCGTTCGTTCCCACTCACCGCTGCGGGGCAGTTCCGGTTTCGCACCGGATTCCCTGTTGTCTCCCCGGATCCGGCGCTGTCGAGGACATCGTCATATCCGGGGAACCTTCGGCCCCCAAACCATACATCCTGTGTACGTTGAATCAACAGACCCCCACATGTCGTGTCGTGCGGAGGCACGCATGGCGCCTGCGTGCAGGTGAGTGGGGCGCTACAGAAGCAGGGGCAGGGCGGGGCGATCAGCGAGGGGTTGGCCCAGCGGCACGTCCACGGCGGCAGGGACGAGGTTATCGGTGCACCCCTCCGTCTCCGGCTTGAATCCCGCCGCGATCCCGATGCGCACGGCGTCCGAGTCCGCCTCGATGGTCACCGAGGCGGCGTAGCAACTCGACGGTCCACCCGCGAAGAAGAGTCGCACCGTCGAGTCATCGAGCCGGCTCCATTGTGCCCATGGAATGTCCCGCGGCGAGACGATATTCGTTCGGAGGTCGTACCTCTCGATCCCTTCCGGGTCCTGCGTCACCTCGGCCACCGGCAGCGGCGCCCGGGCCACCTCGGTGTCACCGGCATACAGCACCAGCGCTACCGTGTAGGACGTGTCCGGCACCAGGAACGCTGAGCCGTCCTCGCCCATGCTGTACAGGTCCAGACGGTCATCCTTCAGCAGATCGGCCGGGTTATCGGAGTCCTCGTCACCCCGGACCGCCACCACGCGGGTGA
Source organism: Nakamurella lactea (assembly GCA_044463405.1). Classification (GTDB taxonomy): domain Bacteria; phylum Actinomycetota; class Actinomycetes; order Mycobacteriales; family Nakamurellaceae; genus Nakamurella; species Nakamurella lactea_B. Next base: position 4,696 of record JBIQML010000408.1, read on the forward strand.
CCGACGGATCGACCAGGCCGGCGACGATCGACTCGAACGGGCCGCCGAGGGTGCGTACCACTGCCCGCAGCGGCCCGGCCATGTCCATCGGCGCCTCCGAAAGCTGCGTTCCGTCGCTGTCGAGGCCCGCGCAGAACGTGTCCGCACCGACGCCCACGTGCACGTAGTCGTCGATCAGCACCTCATTCGTCGTCCCACCGCCGCAGTCGAACGACTGGCTCGGCGCTCCCGTCGTCACGTCGCCG
>JBIQML010000409.1:0-4940 GCA_044463405.1 Nakamurella lactea
CCAGGTGATCGGGCTCGGCAAGCCGCATGGCCAGCACCGGTACCAGCGACTGCCCGCCGGCCAGCACCTTGACGTGCGCCCCACCGGCGACCAGTTCGGCCAGCGTGGCCACCGCGGCGCGGACCGACGTCGGCCCGTGCCAGGCGAACGGTGCTGGTTTCATGCCTCGATCCTGCCTCACGCGTCCCTGCCGAGGGGCGGACAGGACCTGCCAGCCCGACCGCCGATCGGTGGTGAATGGTGCCAGTCGGCCGGGCGTGCCGCTAGGGCTTGCGCGGCCGGGCGGGCTCCTCCTCCCAGGGGGACTCCTCCTCGCCCGAGGGGGTGACGACGTTCCCGGTGGACAGCGACGTGCCGCCCTCGTACGCGGCGCCCCCGCCGAGGGGCTCTCGCATCTCCGGCGGCGCCAGCCAGCGGGCGACGTGGAACATCACGATGGCCACGATCGATCCGAGCGCGATGCCGGACAGTTCGAAGCCCGAGCCGAACGGCATGATCACGCCGCCGATGCCGGAGATGATGCCGGCCGCGATCGGAACCAGGTTGACCGGGTTGGAGAAGTCGACCCGGTTCTCCTTCCAGATCTTGGCGCCCAACAGGCCGATCATGCCGTACAGCACCACGGTGATGCCGCCCAGCACACCGCCCGGCGTGGCCGACACGATCGCCCCGAACTTGGGAATGAAGCCGAGCAGGATGGCCACGATCGCGGCCACCATGTAGGCCGCCGTGGAGTACACCCTGGTCGCCGCCATGACGCCGATGTTCTCGGCATAGGTGGTGGTCGGCGAGCCACCGACCGCGGAGGCCAGCGTGGTGCCGATGCCGTCGGCGAACAGCGCGCGACCCATCACCGGGTCCAGGTTGTCGCCGGTCATCTCGGCGACGGCGCGGACGTGGCCGGTGTTCTCGGCGATCAGCGCGATCACGCCGGGCAGCGCCAGCAGGATGAAGCTCACCGAGAACGTCGGCGAGTGGAACGACGGCAGGCCGATCCAGTCGGCCTTGTCGACGTTGCTCCAGTCCACCCGGAAGTGCGTGGTCACCTTGTCGGCGGCGGCGCTGTAGGCCGTGATCATCCCGGCCGTGTGATCGAGGATCCAGGACAGCAGGTAGCCGAAGATCAGCGCCAGGAAGATCGCGATCCGCGACCAGAAGCCGCGCAGCGCCACCGAGGCCAGGATGGTGAAGATCATGGTGATCAGCGCGACGCCGGGGTCCTGCGGCCAGTAGGTCTGCGCCACCACAGGGGCCAGGTTGAACCCGATCAGCAGCACGACCGCGCCGCTGACCACCGGCGGCAGCACCCTGCGCAGCGCGTCGGCGCCGACGAAATGCACCAGCACGCCCACCAGGGCCAGCACCACGCCGGCCGCCAGGATGGCGCCGGTGACGCCGGCCGAGTCGCCGCCGGCGGCCCGGATCGCCGCGACCGCCGCCACGAACGACGCCGAGGTGCCCAGGTAGGAGGGCACCTTCCCGGACACGATCAGCAGGAACAGGATGGTGCAGATACCCGACATGAAGATCGCCAGGTTCGGGTCCAGCCCCATGATGATCGGGAAGACGAACGTCGCACCGAACATGGCCACCACGTGCTGGGCGCCGATGCCGATGGTCTTGGGCCACGGCAACCGCTCTCCGGGCTTGACAACCTGGCCGGGCGCCAGCCCCTCGCGGCCCACTTCTTTCCAACCGATGGCCATTGCCCCTCCTGGAGCGTCGCCGCCGCTGTCCGGCGGATTCTCACGGACCGGGCCGATCCGGCGTCCGGCACCGACCCTTCAGGGCGCACGGTATGCCCTAGATCACACCAAGAGGGTTGTTCAGAAGCGCCAGTGTCCCGCGTGTCGCACTGTGAAGATCGGCCGATCGATCAGTCGACACGGCGACGGGCGCCGCCCGCTCCGCCTCCGCTCAGCACCCACCGCCCGCTCCGCCTTCGCTCAGCACCCACCGCCCGCTCCGGCACCGCTCCCCGACGCCCTGCCACTCCGTGGCGACGGGCGCCGCCCGCTCCGCCTTCGCTCAGCGGTGCGCGATGCGCATCTGCCAGACGTACAGCGCGACGGTCAGGTCCGCGCGCAGCCGCGCGTCGCTGGTGAACGGCCCGAGCAGCCGTTCCAGCTTGCCGATCCGATAGCGCAGCGTGTTGTAGTGGAAATGCAGCCGCCGCGCCGTCTGGGCCACGTTCAGGTTGGTGTCCAGCAGCACGGTCAGGGTGCGGCGCAGTTCGTCCGATTCCACGTCACCGTCCGGCGCCGCCAGCGGGCCCAGCGTGTCGGCCAGGAACGAGCGCAGCTCGTCCGAGTCCGGCACCAGGGACAGCAGCCGGTACAGGCCCAGGTCGTCGAACCGGGACACCGACCCCTCGCCGGACAGCCGCCGACCGACCCGCACCGCCTCCCATGCCTGCTGGTAGGCGACCGACAGGGCATCGACGTCGGCGACCACCCGGGACACCCCGACGATCCCGTCGAACGGAGCGCCCGGCGAGGACAGCCCGCCTAGCAGCTCGGCCACCCTGGCGGTCGGCGGCACCTCGCCGTCCGGGGCGTGCAGCACCGCCACCGCCTCCGCGGCGAACGCGGCGGCCGCCCCGACCGGGTCCCAGCGCCGCACCCAGGCCGCCCAGGAGGCGCCCAGCTGTTCGGCGCGGCGCCGGCGGGTGCGTTCGTCACCGCCCTGCGCGTCGCCCGCCGCGGCCACCACCACGACCATCGGCCCGGTCAGGTCCCAGCCGAACCCGCGCGCACCGTCCAGCGCCGCCGGCCCCGGCATCTGCCCGGCCAGCACGTCCCGCAGGAAGTCGCCGCGGTACTTGCCCTCCACGGCGGCCACCGCGAGCTCCCGGGTGACCACCAGCGCAGCCACCGTCGCTCCCCGCTCGGCGATCATCACGTCCTGGTTGTCCCAGGCCCGGTCGGTGCGCACCGCGATCAGGTGGCCCTGGTTGCCCTCCGCGACCACCGTGGCGATCAGCACGGACGCCCGCTCCGGTTCGGTGCCGAGGGTGTGGATGCCGTGCCGGAAGGTGGTGGAGCGGAACAGCTGGTCGCCGTCGAACAGCGCCGCGGCCGCCGCCGGAAGCTCCGCCCCGGCCTCGGCGATGATGCGGCCGGTCCGGTCCACGTGCAGCACGGACACCGCCACCGCCGGGTCGACCGCCGCACCCTCCGCCGCTTGCGGGCCGACGCCGGTCAGCTGGGCCGGGAGCGCCGCGACCACCTCCGGCAGCCCGCCGCCGTGCAGCACCAGCTGCAGCAGCACGGAGTGCGCCTGCTCACTGCGGGTCAGCATCGCGGCCTGCCGGCCCAGCACCTCGGAGAGCACCTGGTTGAGGATCTCGTCGAAGCCGACCCCGTCCGGGATCTGCACCACCGGGAAGTTCAGCCGGTCGGCGGAGTCCAGCATCACCGGCGGCAGGGCGTCCAGGTAACGACCCAGCTTGACCGCGATCCCGGCCAGTCCGCGCTGATCCAGCGCGCCGACGAAGTCCTCCAGCTTCTCCGGGGTGGAGCGCAGCGGGTAGCCGGTGGTCAGCAGCAGCTCGTCGGCCCTGGTCCAGGTCAGCACGTCGGGCACTTCCATGATGTTGACGAACCGCACCATCCGGTCCAGCCCGCCGGCGCCGGCCAGCACAACGCTGCCGGACATGGCGGGGCGGGCCAGCACCTCGCGCATGCTGATGCCGGGCGTCGCCGCCACGTACTCCGTGCGAGCCACGCCGCGCACCCTCCCGCCTGTACCGAACCCGCCGCCGCCATTGGCGGTTTCCACCGCAGTTGAGGGGCGCAGTCGTCACATTCTCCCATGCCCGGCACGCTCCGATGACCAGTAGGTTCGGCAACGCACAGGCCGAAAGGACACCGCGATGGAGTTGACGCGCGTCGCCGCCGTCGCGCGTGGGCAGCACTCCAACCCAGCCGGGGCGAGCCGCCCCGCCGCGGCATCCCGCACGGACCGGGCCGACATCCCGGCGGCGGTCGCCGAGCCGGTGCTGGACCTGGTCACCGGGCCGCTGCGGCCCGCCACGGTGCTCGCCGTGCACTCCGCCGCCGTCATCCTCGGCTGCGATCCGCCGGCGGCCCCGGCGGGCGACGCCGTCACCAGGGTGGTGACGGTGCTGGCCGCGGAGGGCTCCGGGGTGCCCAACGGCGTGCGCACCATGCTGCACTCGGCCGGCCGTCCCTTCGAGCACCTGGCCCCCGGCGCCGCCGCGTTCGTCGGCGCCCGCAGCATCCGGCTACCCGGGTTGCAGTTGCGTGGCGTGCGCATCGTCCGCACCGGCGTCCCGCTGGTGCCTGCGTCACCGGCGGCGGTGACGACCATCGCGCGGGCCGCCCGCGGTGCCACCCGGGGAATCCCCGAGCAACCCGTGCTGGCCCTGGCCGAGGCGCTGGCCACCGGTTGCCCGGCGCGGCTGCGCGCGGCCGTGACGGCGCTGGTCGGCCTGGGCCTCGGCTCGACACCGGGCGGTGACGACGTGCTGTGCGGCACGCTTGCCGGCCTGCACGCCACCGGCCGGCGAGGGCTGGCCGAGCAGGTCGCGGTCGCCGCACTGGACCAGGTGGCCTCCCGCACCCCGCTGGTCTCGGCGGACCTGCTGCGGCTGGCGGCGTGCCGGCACGCCTGCGCGGAGGCGCTGGCCGTGGTCCGCGCCGCCGCGGCCGGCCAGCCGACCGGCGCCCTGCTGCGCGCCCTGGACCGGCTGCTGGCGGTCGGTCACACCAGCGGCGCAGACCTGACCACCGGACTGGCGCTGGGCCTGGGCACACCCGCCCTCGCCGGCCGGGCGACCGGCCCGACGCCGTCGTGAAGGTGCCCGCGTCGACGATGGTCAGGCTGCTGCTCCGGCGCATCAGACCCGTCACCGCCGCGTTACAGGGTCTGCGCATCGTCGGGGGACGCCGGCCGTGGAGGGCGATGAAGCTGCAATC